>DATDUE010000071.1:0-16884 GCA_035290505.1 archaeon
ACTTGCGACGCAAATTCATAGCCAACTTTCAGGCATGGCGGCAGGCCTGGCCCTGCCGAGTAAGAAATAATATCTATGTCTTTTATTTCAATTTGTGCTTTTTTTAGCGCCTCTTCAAGAACATTTTCTTTTACTTTCTCATGATGCTCCTTGCACTCGATGGGATGTATGCCGCTGCCTGCTTTCGGCTGATAAACGTCCTTTACATTGGCAATTATTTTTTTGTCTTTGCAAATGCCTATGCCGAATGTGTGCGCTGTGCTTTCTATTCCAAGAGAAATCATAGATAAAGATTAAGAAAAAGAAATAAAAAGAGAGCTATCATTCAATTCTTTCAAACATTTTTTTCAGCGAGCCGCATACAGGGCACTCGTCAGGCGCTTCATTTGCTGTAAAACCGCAGACCTGGCAGACAAATATGTCTTTTGCTTCTATGTCTTTCCCATTTTCAGCTGATTCAAGCGCTTTAGTGTATAAATCTGCATGCACTTTTTCCGCGCGGTTTGCACGTTGAAAAGAAATAAGCGCCTGCTGGTTGCCTTCTGCTTCTTTTATCATCTCAGGATACATTTTCTTGAATTCGTAAGTCTCGCCGTCAATGGCTTCCTGCAGATTCTCTTTCGTGCTTCTTACGCCTTTCAGAGCTTTGAGATGGCTTAGCGCATGCACGGTCTCTGCATTGGCAGCGGCGCGAAACAGCTTTGCTATCTGGGCAAATCCCTCTTCGTCGGCTTTCTTCGCGAATGCGAGATATTTTCTGTTGGCCTGCGACTCGCCGGCAAAAGCGGCTTTCAGGTTCTCTTCTGTCTTGCTCATATACACCCACTTTACATATTAAATAAAAAAATTATTTAAAGTCTTTTTCAGTTTTTTTAATTGCGTCAAATAAAACTTTGTATGTTTTTGCACCATCACCTTCTTTTACAATTAGAACCAGATCTGTGTAAGTCGAAGCTATATCAAATATGCTTATGCCTTCGGAAGCTATCAGCCCGACAATATAATGCAGAAAGCCCGGCACATCGACAATTTCAGGCGGTGTTTTCAGCGTTACCATGGCAAGATTTTCTTCTTTGCAAATAATTTCCATTTCAGAAACTTTTTTTGATATCATGCCTTCATTTTTTTTATCAAGCACAACAGCTATTTCGGTAAGCGACTGGAAGATGTAAATTATGTCACCTTCTTCCCATTTTATTTTTTCATAGACTTCGAGAACTGTTTCGTAGTTATTGTAATTTCTCTTTATTGTAAAATCAACTATGTTGCCTTTCAGCCTCAAATCGCATTTTGCCATTGCTTTTTGGATATGAGAAGACAAAGGCATTCCTTTTGTTTTTTCCGCATACCTCTTGACAGCCATTATAACTCCTTGAATATCTGGTTTTTTCATTATCTTTTTCTCTATCAGCGGCAGGATATGCCTTGCAATTCCGGAATAATTTGCTGCATCTATCCTGAAAAGATCAACAATGAAAGGCCTGTTGCTTAGTATTTCCTCGACTGTTTTTGATACGCTTTTTTCTTTTATTTCTTTCTTTTTCATGAATTTTGACACCTTCCTGCTAATATGTTAAATATTTGACATAAAGTATATATATTTGACAAATATAAATAAGATAGCATGTGGTGAATAAAATGATTACAGGCGATTACCGGAAGTGTTCAGAACGGGGAAGATATGAAATACTTTTGGGAATCTTCATGGAAAGATACTGACTTTTACAACACAGCTTTTAACAAGGCAGAACAACTGAGAAACAATATAACTAAAGATCATACTGTCGCAATCAGAAAAACCTTCAATCTAAGCGAGCCTGGCTGCAATGTAAACTGCGAATTCTGCAGCCTAGCGCAGAAATATGTAAACGTATGGAATAATGATAAAATAATTGATAATGATTGTGTGTCTATTTTAGACTACAGCAAAAACTATCCTGAACTGACAAACCTTTCAAATATTGAGCTGGTCTTATACAGGAATGGAATCGAATATGATGACATTGAGTATGCCAGACTAAGAAAATACATAGAACTTGTAAAAAGCATGAATTATCCTTTAATAGGCGGCGACTTTGGTGTTATATCAAAAAAAGAGACAATATATGATTTGAAAGAAGCCGGGCTTGATTACATACACAATAACATTGAGACAAACGGGCGGCTTTATCCTGTGGTTATAGGAAAAAATGAAAGAAGGATGGAAAAAAAGATGGAAACGCTAAGCCTTGCCTATGAAAACGGACTTGATATAACATCGGGACTGCTGCTTGGTGTGGGGGAAAATGCAGATGACCTGATAGAAGAAATCTGCACTATGAGAGAATTGCCGGCAAAACGCGTCAATGTTAATTTCATGAACTGCACAAACAATGAAAGAATAGGAAAAATATTCAGCCATGCGAGCCGGCAGCACACGCCTGAGTATGCCATTCATTCCCTTGTTTTTGTCAGAAATTATATTAGAAATGACCAGTCTCTGATTGTAGGATGCGGAATCAACAGATATCTTTCTGAAAATATCAGCCTGCTTGAAAAAATCCTGAGAATTGCCGACACAATTCATTTAGGTTCATTTACAAACATAGAAGGTAATTCGAAAAGCCATAGAAATCTTATGGAATTTCTGAAAAAAGTCGAATATGAAATTGTGGGTCATGAATATTTTTTTGACAACTATAAATCTGCCTATCGTATAAAATAACTATATATGTCTCTCTTTGTAGTTCACGAGCACGCTTCGCGCAGGCTGCATTGGGACATGCGCCTTGAAATGAATGGCGTGCTGAAAAGCTGGGCTGTGCCAAAGCAACCGCCATTGAAAAAAGGCATAAAGCGCTTGGCAATACAAGTCGATGATCATGTGCTCAGCTATGCTGATTTTGAAGGCGTTATTGAGGAAGGCTATGGCAAAGGCACTGTGAAAATATGGGACAAAGGCAAATACAAGTTGATAGATAAAAAGCCGCACAAATTAGTTTTTTCTTTGGCAGGAAAAAAAATGAAAGGCGAGTATGTTTTATTAAAGTTCAAGACAAAAGACAAGAAGAAAAATAATTGGCTGATGTTTAAGAAATGAAGTCGCTTATTAAAAATAAGCTCCTTCTTTTCAAAAAATGCTGTTTAATTTTTTGAAAATGATTTTTTAAAGTTATTTGTATGAAGTTAAAACATGTACCATCCAGGTAGAGTCGTGGAGATTTTCTCTTCAAGCGACAAGAATATAATAGCCAATGACAGCTCCATACAGGTTATGCTGGAGATGTGGGATGATAACCTGATAACCGCGCAAGCCGATTCGCATATAGGAAAAGACATAAAGAAGGACGACGTCCTGCTTGTAGATTACACGCCCACGCAGCAGAACGCGCCGAAGATGATTGCTATAAAGATTTTGCGCGGAGAAATAGCAAAAAGAACATGGAAAAAATACAAGGAGCATTTTGAAAAAAGAAAAATGCAGATACCTGCAGCAAAGCTGCTCCCAAAAAGCGGGCAACCTTATGTTGGCTGATATTTATTGTTATTTGTTTCAGCAAACAATGTCAGAACCAAATCCTGCTCGTTATATTTTAATACAACGATATTACCATCGTGGTCCCCTCTTGGATGCAAAACAGGCATTAAATCAAACATTTCCCTTATTTCATAAGAAATGTCATTCAATATCTTAACGGCTTTTTCTTTTGTTGTTTTCTCTTTTAATGAAAATTCATATTCGTTTCCTTCATCATTTTCCTTTTCAAGAACAAACCCTTTTTCACTCAGATAATTCTTTATTTCTTCAATCATAAAAATAAATAATTACAGAAAAATATAAAAACTAATTTTAATCGACAAAATTGAGCACTTCCCTCAAGTCCTTTTTTTCTATGAGGAATAGCGAGCCGTTTTTTTCCTTTCTTGAAAGTATTTTATCCTCATAGACTTCTGCGCGTGTCACTACATTGGGGCAGAATAAAATACCCTTTCCGATTTTCTTCATTATTGGCAGATCTGTCAGGCCATCGCCGACATAGATGACATCTTTGGCCTTGATTTTGTATTTCTTTTCTATCTCCCTCACGACGCCGACTTTCTCTGTCTTTATTACTGTGCCGTATATTTTGCCGTTTATTTTGCCGTCAACAACGCCAAATTCTGAAGCATAGATGTGGTCTATGTATTCAGAAATGCCGTTTTTCTTTAATATGTCCTTTATCAGCCTTCTGTCATTGGCGCTGACTATGACAATTTTATAGCCATTTTTTTTCAGTTTCTTCAGCGCTTCTTTCGAGCCTGTGTTTAGCTTGAATTTCAGGGCAATTCTTCTGACATATTCAAAGTCCAAGCCCTTGCCCATCTTTATGAATTTTTTGGCGAAATGATAGAATTTCTCGGGGTTTTCATTGTCAAGAATAAATTCCATTTCCATTTCATACAGCTTCAGCTTTTTGCCGAAATATTTGCCTATGCGGCTAACAATATTACTGTCAACGATTACATCGTCGAAGTCAAAGCAGATTATTTTTTTCATAAGAATATGATGTCTGCATCAGAATTAATAAGTTTACACCTTCTCAATCAATGACCATCCGCACCTGCCGCAGTATTTGCGGTTTTTGTATTGCGCTAGGAATGTGCCTGCGCCGCAGCGGGGGCAGAACTCGTTTTTCCGCTTCGCGCCTTCATAAAGCTTCCATACCTGCACTTTTTTGTGCTTCTT
The DNA here is from genome assembly GCA_035290505.1 of archaeon. Taxonomy (GTDB): domain Archaea; phylum Aenigmatarchaeota; class Aenigmatarchaeia; order GW2011-AR5; family DATDUE01; genus DATDUE01. Next base: position 4,706 of record DATDUE010000071.1, read on the forward strand.
CTTCGAGTGTGGGCGCTCCTTCTGCGAACGCTTTTCCTTTTTCTCTTTTGCCTTTGGCTCCTCTACGGGCGCTTCTTCTTTTTTTCTAATAAATATCACTTTATCTCTTTTGATGCTCAAATAAGCTTATAAAATTATTTATAAGGCAAGGAACTATTCGCCAAAAGAATCAGGCGTCCATCTGGCCATGTCAGCAAAAACCTTCACAGCTCTTTCGGGCGTTTCAAAAACAGGCACGCCTTTTTCTTCCAGCTTTTTGCTCATTTGCTTTGTATATAATCCGCCGACAGCACAGCACAAAATTGTTTTTCCATATTTTTTTGCATCGGCTATGACATCAACAATTCTTTCATCTAATGTGGGCACCTGAAACAGCAGACAGACAACAACACCGTCGTAGCAGCCTGACAAACAGGCATTTATTACCTTTTCATATCGCTCTGCTGTCGCGTCGCCTGTCAGGTCTATAGGATTATGTAAGCATGCATAAGCCGGCAGCTCCAAGCTTTGTTTTATTTCGTCTGTTGGCTCAGGCAAAAGCAAATTGTTGCGCCCCGCCTCGTCGGCAGCAAGAACGCCAAAGCCGCCGCCATCGGTTATTATTGCCAATTTTCTGCCAGATGTCCTTGGCTGCATGGCAAATGCCTTTGCGACATCAAACAATTCTTCCCATGTCTGCGCTTCTATGATGCCTGACTGACGAAAAACACCAGAATAAATTTTTGTCTCGCCTGCGAGGACAGCCGTGTGGGAAGAGGCAGCTTTGCTACCCTCAGCAGTTTTTCCTGCTTTCAAAGTTATTATCGGCTTTTTGCATTTTTTTGCAGCTTCAAAGAACTTTCTGCCATCTTTGACGCCTTCCATATACATGGCTATTACTGCTGTCCTGTCATCACCATCTAAATATTCTATCAAATCAGACTCACCTATATCAAGGGCATTGCCATAGGAAATGAATCTGGATATGCCTATATTCTCCTCGGAAAGCCAATCAAGCACAGATGCGCCTACAGCGCCTGACTGTGTGATAAAAGCTATAGAGCCTGTATTGGGCCTGCCCTGCTTTTCCCTAGGCAGAAAAATTGTATCAACGCCGCTTATAGGGTCGAAAATGCCCAAGCAGTTCGGTCCTATGATTCTTATCCTGTTCTTTGATAATTTCTTTATTTTTTCAGATAAAATTTTTCCATCCTCACCTGTTTCGGAGAAGCCTGCTGAAATTATTATAACTGCTTTTACATCTTTTTCTATGCATTCGCTTATTATACCCGGCACTGTCTTTGCAGGGGTTGATATGACTGCAAGGTCTATTTTTTCATCAATGTCCTTCAAAGATGAATAGCATTTTTTTCCGAGTATTTCCTCTGCGTTTGTATTTACAAAAAAAACTTTTCCTTTATATTCGCCATTTATAAAATTATTGGCTATCTCGTAGCCTATTTTTCCTTTCGTGTGCGACGCGCCAATTATAACGACAGAACCCGGATTGAAAAAATTGTTCATGAGATATAATTGAACATGGGTATAGAAATAGGTTTCTATTTAAGAATATTTTTTATTTCAGTTATGGCATTTTCGCTTTCTTCCAGCAGCTGCCTTTCTTTTTCGTATGACCAGTCAGACGAATTCTGGCTGATGAAATTATTTATTTTATCAATCCATTGTTCTGCCCTTTTTCTTGTTTCGCTGAATTTTCCTTTCAATTCAGAATAATATTCCTTTGGCGCAATTTTACCATCGCTGCCTTCCCGGCATCTTTTGTTATTATCATAATTAATGTAGCAATCCCAGCACTGAAACTCTCCAGTAATAGAATCTATTTTGACATCCTCAAACCTATCCAACTGGTCCTCTATCTTATAATTGGAAAAAACGATTTCTGTTGTGTCCGATATATTTATTCTGCGATAACTGCCATCTTTCCTAATGAAAACGGCATCTGGTTTTATATTTTCCAAGTATACGGCGACATGGCTGCCATCTTTGAACAGTATTGTATAATCATTGTCTTTTCCGAGATAATCATTATATATTTTTCTTATTTCATTCCTGTGGGCCTTGTACATTTTGTCATTTGCCTTAAAAACGTATTCATTGGGCTCTATTTTTACAAACCTTTCCTTTCCGCCTCCCCTGAATTTTACCGAATCAGCATCTGCCTGACTTATGAAAAAAGGCAGCAAAAAAATCATTGCATATACGAGCTTTTTCATAATCATTATAATAATCAAAACCTTTTTAATGCTGCGAGCACAAAAATAAGCCATGGCAAAAATAAAAACAGCCGGTCTTGTTATTCTCGGAATAATCATCACCAGCATACTTCCGCTTGTTATATACGGAATTGCCGCAAAATCTGTTGCGTTCAACGAGAATTTCTATTTTAATGAACTGGAGAAAAAAAATGTTTACTCATCGCTCTACGTATCATACGGTTTGGGGGCAGCTAATTACTTGTCTGAAAGCGAATTCAAAAACATAATCAATACGTTTCTTGGAAGGGTTCTTTCTTACATGAGAGGAGAAAAAGAAGAATTGGATTTAAGCGTATCTTTGGGTGATATATTTTCAGAAGAAAAAATAAGAAGTATGCTGAACAGCCTGCCAGAATGCAAGGCAGGCGAGCAGCCATTCACTAATGGAATAACTCCAAAATGCCTGCCGCCGGGCTCAAGCATTAGCCAGATAGTGGATATGATTGATACAAACCAGAAAATAGATATTTTGTCGTCAGGCCAGATGAGTGCTTTAAAAGAAAAAATGTCTGAAATCAGGAGCATGATAGAGAATATTTTTATGATAATCAATGTGCTTATTTTGGTTCTCATAGCACTTATAGCCGGATTTGTGCTTATGACAAGAAAATCCAAAAAATCCATGTTCAAGTGGCTTGGCTCTGCGCTGCTTATAAGCGGGATAGTTTCGATTATTACAGCGCTGATAATTCCGTTTCTGGTAAGCAGTGCGCTTTCGGGTATGGGGCAAAATATATTAACCGAAATAATTTCTGACATCCTGAAAGAGATATCAAATATCGTCATAATTTACTCGGTTATTATAGCGGCTATAGGCGCTGTGATGCTTGTTGTATCGAAAAAAATGAAGTCGCCTAAGAAATAGTTAAGTAGGCTCCTTCTTTTCAAAAATACTGTTTTGAAAATGAAGTCGCCTAAGAAATAGTTAAGTAGGCTTTCATAATTTTCACTTTCCCTTGACTATCACCATTGAACAGCCAAGACAGAAAACTTCATCCTTTCCGTGATAAAACTTGCTTGAGCCGCATTCAGGGCAGTGCGACGCATTCATCAGCATTTTCGGCATAGCAGCAAGCCTTATTATATGCATTTTTCACACCCCATGTTCTGTGCAAAAGGATGCTGAGATTCCGTTTATGTTTTTTATGATTTCAGCGCTCCTGCCGCATATTATGCAGAACATATTATTATTTTGCTATGGCGCTGTATAAAGAATCGCCTGTAACCTGTGTATGTAACAATAAGCAAAATTATAAGAAATTTGTCACTATGAGGGTAACAAAAAAATAAAATTCAACGAATTAAAGGATTTCTTTGCAAATATATTTGTATTGTGGGAGGGTGTGGGAACATGAAGCATCTTATTCCTATGTTGAAGAATTTCGGACTAAGCGACAACGAAGCAAAGGTATTTATAGCGCTTGCGAGTTTTGGCGACAGCCGCGCTTCAGAAATAGCAAAAAACACCAATGTGCCGAGAAGCAAGATATATGAAATAATCAAGAACCTTCACAAAAAGGGGTTTGCAGAGATATTGCCAGAAAAAATTGTTAAGTTCCGCGCTGTTTCTTTTGAAAAAGTATCGCAATTATTGATGGAAGACAGGGAAAAAGAAATAAAATCCTTGGCTGCTGATGGAAAGAAAATCAGCGAATACATCGCAGGCATGACGAATAATAATACAATCAAAGAAGATGGTATAGGGCAGTTTGTTGTATACAAAACAAAAAAAATGATAAGGAAAAAAATCGAGGAGATGGTTTCTACAAAAGAAAAAAGCATATTCATGGCGATAAGGCCTATAGAACTGAAGGAAATCAATTATATGAAAAAATACATAAAGAAAAACGGCATCAGAATCCTTACCCATATCGAGGGTGAAAACCTTAATTTTATAAAAGATTGGTCAAGAATTTCTGAACTCAACCATACAGACACTTATATGCCTGCCAGGTTTGTCATAAAGGATGGCAGCGAAGTCCTCGTTTTCCAGACAACGCCTGTCGCACTCTACAGCAAGGACCCCAGGTTCGTGGAATTAATGAAAAATTTCGAAACAATTTTATGGGACAACTCTGTCAACGGCGAAAAGAAAATAAAGTCCATTGAATCGGGGGTGCCTGTTGAAAAAACAGAGGTTATGAGGGGCTGGAAAAACGTGTTTTCAGAAATCACTGAAATGGTGAAAAGCTCGGAAAAAAATCTGATATTATGCGTTACAAGCTTTGGAATGAAAACTGCGCTGGAAAAAAGAAAATGCCTGCTGGAAGAAACAAAAAAACGCGGCGTCAGAATAAGGTACATAGCGCCATTGAACAAAAGCAACATAAAACATGCTAAAAAACTGTCAAAGCTTGTCGAGCTGAGGCATTACGACATACCAATAAGGTTTCTCATGAATGACAATACATGCATTTTCACATCAAAAGTCGTGAAAGGCTACCCCGACGAGATGATAAAAAGCACTGTGCCCGAGCTTGTCGCAAGAGTAAGGGACATGATAGAAAACATCTGGGACATATCCATACCTGCTGAGCTGAAAATTCGCGAGATAGAAACAGGCACTTCTATAGAAACGACAAAAATAATCTATGACAATGAAATCGAAAAAAGGCAGGAACAGTCATTTGCCGAAACGAAGAAGGAAATCTGCGTAATAGTTCCTGCAGCGTGCATGAAAACAGAAATGTGCGAGCTCGGGTCCCTGAAAATAAATGACGCAAAGAAGCTGGCAAAAAAAGGTATCAAAATAAAAATCATAACAAACATAGCAGAGAATAATCTCGAGGCCGCGAAAAGGTGGGTCAATATAGCGGAAATAAGGCATGCAAAAATAAAAGCCCCGGTATGTCTGGAAATATTCGACGAGAGGGAATGCATATCAATACATGAATGCATGGACATGAACAACAAGATGTTTCCAAGAAACATAGCGACTTGGTCCAACATGAGGTCTGAGATTATTTTCATGAGGTCATATTTCAGCGCGCTGTGGGAGGATGCCATTCCATTCAGCGAGAGAATCAATGAACTAAAGGGCATGCCTTCTGATAAAATTGATTTTCTCAGGGGAAGAGAGAACCTTTACAAGCTGCTTCCGCAGATTATTGACTCCACAGAAAAGGATATATTAGTCCTCCTGACGCCGCACGGCGCATCCAGAATTTTCGGCTTCCTGATGAATAACATAAATGACGCCATAAAGCGCGGCGTCAAAATAAGGTGCATGATACATATCAACAAGGAAAATCTTGGCTTGATCAAGAAATTAAATATGGCTGAAATAAGGCATACAGACAAATCGCCTGTTGCAATGGCATGCTTTGACGACAAAAAGGCAATGATAATAAATGTAAAAGAGGATACAAACAGCATGGATTCTGATGACACGGCAATAATTATATCATCAAAGCCGATAGTGGAGATAAAAAGGCGCATGCTCGAGGAAAAATGGAAAAAAGCAGTGCCGATAGAAGAGCGGGCAGATGACATAAGGTCGTTTGTGCTGATGGAAAAAGAAAGCGCGAAAAAAATCAGATAGGCTTCGGTTTATTTGATTAAAGTTTTTTAATAGTCTTTCTTACAGGTTTTATAAATATTGTGTTAGCCATTAATTTTTTTCCCAAAGCTTTTTTCTTAGTAATATTTTTACTTGTTCTTTGGGAGCGGAAGCAACTGACATACCAAAGGTATGTCATACGACTTTAACCTTTCTTACAAGAAAGGGTCTCATTTGTATTCGCGCCATGTGTGCCTGCATTTTTCGCATCTGAAGAACTGGGTAGGTGGCTCGTCTGCTGAGCGCGTCTGCTGCAGCCACCAGTGAGCCCTTGTATGCTCGCATTTCGGGCATGACTTATCCGTCAAAGGCAGAATATTGCTGTCGCCTTCAATGACAACAATGCCTTTTGTATGTTTTTTTTCCTCGCTGATTTTCAGGCATTTTATATCTTTCTTTTTTTCAGCGCCGCACTTTCTGCATTTCAGGTAAATGTGCTTTGATTTTTTTTCCGGGATCATTATTGCACCGCACTTTGCGCAGAAATCTATTCCTCCTGTTGGCTCTGATTTTTTTTGTTTTTTCTGTCTTTTCTCTTTTCTGATTTTTTTTGTTTTTTTCATATAAACCGCCAAATAATCACCACATAGTTTCAACAGCAAGCCTTATATATTTTTCGTGGGACTTATATAACACTAAGTGGGAAAATGGTGGGTGTGAATTGTGAAGAATTTTAATTTAGTCAAACTGGACTCAAAAGGCAGGATACTTGTTCCTTTCCATGTCAGGAATCAATTGGAATTAGATGATGGAATGGAATTGGTTGTCGTGGGCAACGAGAAAAAGGAGATAAAAATTTTTCCGCTTATAAAGGGAAAGGCAGCAACAATACATGTCATGTTTTCTGATGTACCAGGGTCATTATCAAAAATACTGAACGTGATTTCAGGCAATAACATAGATATACTGACGAGCATTAGCAGGACGCTGGAGAAAGGAGAATTGGCCGAGTGGTCGGCAATAATAGATATATCCAGATGCAATGGAAACATGAAAAAACTTGAAAATAACCTGTCGAAATTGAAGGTTGTGAAAAAAATAGAGGTTGAGGAGAAATGAACACTTTTTTTAATGGAAACAAAAATGTTTTTGGGATCACGAAAAGCAGAAGGCATAAAGATAGCTTAATAGAATATTTTGACTCAATGTGTTATTCAGACATAGCAAACATACTTGAAAATGAAAAATTCATAATGGAAATAAATGAAAAAAATGGTCAGAGACACCCATTAATTAGATATTTGATAGACCACGTAAAAAGCAAAAATAATGGCGCGCGCGTATACAGAGGAAGGTCATATGACCTTGCAAAAGATGTTATAAGAGAAGTGGAGCCAAAACTTACTGTCTTCACGGGAAATGACCTTGCCCTGAATTGTGCAATGTATGATGGTCTCAAAGGAGAAAATGGCATGCTATATGATATTAAAAATGTGCTTAAGTCGTATAAAGAAGACGACATGATTGAACTTGAGTGGAAAAATGGCATCGACAAAAAAATGGAAATGACTATCCTGAAGCAGTCAGGAAATCCAAGGTTATGTTTCATGATACCAAAAGAAATGAAAATGGAAGATATTTTTGAGCAAGTACTGGACAGGGATAATGAAATACTTAAAATAAGCATGGATGGAATAATGAAATATGGCTGCTTAGCAGAGTCATTTTATTATAATCATTTGCAGCCGCAATTTAAGATAGCAAAGGATGAAAAAATCACTTGTGGATTTGAGGGAACAGAAGGCGACGCGGAATATGGCCCAAAGAAAGGCATATCAGATGCTGTAGTCGCTGTTGTTGACAGCGGGCGTACATACAAGGATGCTGGGCTGAAGATATTTGATGAAATCGGACCGACTTATCTTGTTTCTGCGAAATGCTTCAGAAATGAAAAAAAATTATTTTAAATACTTTTGTTTTATCTCTTTCTAATGGAGCTAAATATGGCGGAATCAAAAAACCCTGATGAAATTTTTAGAAAAGCATATGAATGCTATGAATACCTAAAACATAATTACATACCGTCTTCCAAGACATCAACCATTTTTCATCAATTTGACCTGAAAAAAATAAATGACAAGCTTTCTGAAGAGCTTGTTGAGCTTAGAGACTCTGTCAAAGGCATTCATAAAGACAACGTGCTGAAGGAGTGCAGCCAGGTTTTTTACTGGGCATCGATACTGGGTGTGTACAGAAGCTATAGTTATGATGAGCTTAAAATTTATGATGTTATACTTGACGGATATAGAGAAAAAAATGAATTTGAAATACCAAAAATAGACATGCAAAATCCGAAACAAACTGTATTCAATTCCTACAAATTCATAGGAAAATCCTGTAGAGAATCCCGCACAGACCCTGCTGAAGTGGGAAAATATGAAATAGAAGAAATAAAAAAAAGACCTTATCTATCCAGTCTTGTTGAAGGTTTCTAAACCCCGAACGCATATAAAATAAGCCTTGGATATCCCAGCAAAGGCGCGGCAAAAACGACTTTGCCGAGAATCTGCTCTTTCTTTATTATTCCAGAATCAGCTACGGCATTGTTGTCGCCTTTTATTATATAGCCTTCGTCATTCTTTTCTATTACACGATGGACGATAGTAAAAGGCGAATCACGCTGATAAATCACGACATCGCCGACTTTCAGGTCTTTTTCGCCAACTACAACCAGCAGGTCGCCGCGAGAGAGCCCGTTCGCCGCGACAAAAGAAACAAATTTTTCCTTTGTTATATTTAATGGCTCATAGAAATTTTTGTTATTGCCCCACCATTCACCAAATTGCTGTTCATGATACATGGAATCGGAAACCACGGAAACAATGGGCATGGGCGTGCCAAGGGCAAAAATCAGGAACTGGTAGAAAAGCCACGCAACTGCAAAAGCGGCGATTATCTCAAGGACATCCTTCCATAAAGGGCTTTTCTTGGATTTCATGCAATTTTATTAAAGAAGAAGGCTTAAAAATTCATTTCACATTCTGCAGCTGCTTTTTCAAATCCTTTATGTCGTCAATTATATGCTCTGCGGCATTGATTAATATCTTTTTCGGGTCTTTGCCTTTTACGGTAAGCACTGGCTTTGAGAGGTATGGATGCTCAATGGCATAGGCAGCAAATCCAAACCCCTTTTTTTCGCCTTCGGCTATCCATATATTCTCGTTTATTAGATTGACAAGCGTGGTGTTGTCGTGTACCTCGATTTTTACCTTGTCGTCGCTTTGTTCCTTGATTTCAATTTTCATAATATCACTTTGATACATTTATTTTATTTACAATAAATTAACATCATCTGCATTTATTATCGGCTTTGAAAAGCTGTCATCTGTTAGCCGTGGGCACGCTGTGTTCACATAAGCATCAAACATGAACAGCTTGCTGTCATTTATTTCATCCATAATAAGAACGAAAGCCTTTTTATCCTTTCTTTCAAGTGATTTTTTCACAGCAAGGGCTTTTTTTATTTCCATTTGTCCTGGCTTTGAGGAAACCAATATCCCGAATGTCTTTGCTTCCCTGCATTTGTAAATCCTTGCAAACCGCTTTTTTTCAAAAAGCGCTGTGTCGATTTTTTCTATCCTGTTTTTTTCTATATCTAAAGCATAAACAGGCTTTTCTTTCAAAGCCAATGAATGAAACCTGCCAGAACCGACAAACAAAAAGGCATCAATTTTTTTCTCAATCTTTCTTGCATTGTCTGTCCAGCAGCCCAAAATCTGCCCGCCTATAACCGGCTCTTTGCCCTGCTTTTTCATCTGCTCTGCGATTTTTTTCATTTCGTGCAGATGCTGGATTGTAGTAATCAGGCCTATTTTTTTTTCTTTTATAGCAGAAAAATCGAAGCTGCCTATATCAATTTTCCACGGATAATAAAGAACAGGGATTCTGGATTTTATATTTTTGTAGAATTTATTATGCCCTATGTGCACTATAATATCGCAACCAAGCATCTCCGCTTCATGAACACGCAAGTCACAGGCGCCATAGCACGGGTCTGCTGACAAAAATACTTCTATATTTTTTTGCTCTATTTTTTCAATGATTTCAATAGCCCTTGCTTTCAGCCCTTCAGGCAGCTGCAAAAGCAGCCTGTTTGGCTTTCTTTTCAATATCTCTGAAATTAATTCTTCCATAACTATCAGAAATAACCAATACTTATAAAGTTTTTGCATATAGGTAAAACATGTCGCATTTGATTGAGCTCAAATCAGTGGAAAAAACATACGAAATGGACGAAGTTGGTCTGCAGGTATTGAAAGACATAAACATGAATGTCGACAAAGGCGAGTGTATTGCAATAATGGGACCTTCGGGATCTGGAAAATCAACGATGCTTCATATGATTGGCTGCCTGGACAGGCCGACAAAAGGGGAAGTTATTATAGATGGCAAGGATGTTTCACGCCTTAGCGACAGCGAACTTGCAAAAATTCGCAGGGAAAAAATCGGGTTTGTTTTTCAGTCATTCCATCTCATACCCAGCATGTCAGCCCTTGACAATGTATTGCTGCCGATGTCGTTCAAAAAAACTTTCGTGGGCAATGAAGAAAAAAAACGGGCGGAAAAACTGCTTGACCTGGTCGGACTGAAAAAAAGAAAGGATCACAGGCCAGCGCAGCTTTCCGGCGGAGAGCGGCAAAGGGTGGCGATAGCTCGGGCCCTTGCGAACGAGCCGGAAATACTGCTCGCAGACGAGCCCACGGGCAATTTAGACAGCCAGTCAGGCAAGGAAATAATAGACTTGCTCGTAAATTTGAACAAAGAAGGAACAACGCTTGTCTTGATTACCCACGACCAGAACATCGCAAAATACGCGGAAAAAATAGTCAGGATAAAGGACGGAAAAATAGAAAAAATAGAGAGGTCGGGATCATGAACTATAGATATTTTATAATTATAATGCTCCTGCTTGCATACACAGCAAATGCGGCAGAGCTTTTGCAAATAGAGTCAAAAACAAACCCTGCGAGCATAGTGCCCGGCTCTGCTGGATATATAGAATTGAAATTAGCGAATATAGGCTCAACAGGAATAGAAAGGATAGAATTGAGCAGCGCCAACTTCGCAACAGAAATAAAACAAAAGACGCCTGTTTATCTTGAAGACCTGGGCAGCCTGGACGCAGGCAAAACTCTGTCAATAATAAAGGAATTTTCTGTTGCGTCCAACGCAGCGCCCGGGTTTTACACAGCGACTTTCAACATCAGGGCATGCCAGAGCAATTTATGCAAATCATATGTGCATTATGGAGTCATTACAGTCCAATCGCCGGCTAATATAGAATTATCTTCCGTGGAGCCGACAGAGCTCAAGCCAGGCGAGAACGAGACAATTTTCTTCACGCTCAACAATTTTGCAGACAATGCGCTAAGCAATGTCGCCATATCATGGGAAGACCCAAGCAGAACTATTCTTCCATATGGCATGGACAACAGAAAAACAGTATCAGAAATAAAGGCAAAATCACAGGCAAAAATACCGATGGCAGTAATAGTCATTCCGGATGCAAAGTCAAATATCTATCCGCTTGCTGTCAAAATTTCATACACAGACAATGTCGGCAGCCAGCATACATCCAACTCTACAGTGGGGATATCAATAAAAGGTGATATGAGTTTTATTGTTACGCTTGAATCGTCGAATGAAAAGGAAATAAGCGTTAAAATAGCGAACTCAGGCACGCAGGATGCACAGTTTCTCACCGTAAAAGCAAGCGCTGATTTTCCTCTGAACCCGCAAACTGTCTATGTAGGGGAATTGAAATCTGACGATTACGACACGGAAAAATTCTTTGTTTCGCCAGGAGAGGGAAAAAATGAAATAAAGCTTTTACTTGAATATAAAGATGTCTATGGCAAAACATATTCTGAAGAAAAAATGATAGAATTTCTTGTTCAAAAAGCAGTGAGCAATCAGCCTTCCTATACATATGCGATAGTTATTGTTTTTGCACTGATTCTTGCTTACATATTCTACAAAAAACGCAAAAAGCCTAAATAGGCGATGATTATAATCAAAAGATATATGATGATTTTCGTCGGGAAGGGTATCATCTTTTGATGATACCCTTAGCAGCTAGCACCATCATCGATAGATGATGGTGCTCACGACGAAAATCATACAAAGACTGAATACAATCTAGGCGACTATTATGAAAAACCTTCTGTCAATGGCGTGCTTCAACATTACGCACAGGAAGATGCGAAGCTTTCTGACTCTTCTGGGCATAGTCATAGGAGTTGCCGCAGTGATAGCCACGCTTTCTTTGGGCATCGGCATGGAAAAAAACCTTGTCGAGCAATTAACCAAGTTTCAGGGCGATGTGCTGACACTAATACCAAGGAAACTTACCTTTCAGCCAGGTC
>DATDUE010000072.1:0-3396 GCA_035290505.1 archaeon
CAAAGGCTTTTTGGCAGCCTCGCTGCCCTTGCCTGTCATGGCTGTCATTGCGATTTTTTCTAATTCATCAATATTATCATGATTTATTTCCTCGGAAATATCAGAAAGTATTTCCAATGCCTTCTGCTTTGCTATGCGGTAGCCACGGGCTATCATTGTTGGGTGAATGTTCTGCTCGAGCAGGTCTTCAGCTTTTTTCAATAATTCGCCTGCGATTACAACAGCCGTAGTCGTGCCGTCGCCGACCTCCTCTTCCTGTGTTTTCGCAACTTCAACCATCATTTTTGCCGCAGGGTGTTCTATTTCCATTTCTTTCAGAATCGTCGCGCCGTCGTTTGTTATAGTCACGTCACCGATAGAATCAACAAGCATCTTGTCCATGCCCTTCGGGCCCAAAGTCGTGCGCACGCTTTCTGCCACCGCTCTAGCAGCCATTATATTCCTGCTTTGCGCATCCCTGCCTGTGTTCCGCAGCGTGCCTTCCGGCAGAATAAATATAGGCTGTCCGCCGAGTTGTCCATTCATTTTTAAAACACCATTCCAATACTCATATTTCATTCATAAGGTTTTGAAAAGAACGCATTTGCAAAAGCAAACAAGTTCATCTAATAATCACCAAAATGTGTATGGAAGTATACTAGAAAAGTATATAAATTTAACCTTTCACCACTTCTTCACAACCCTTATCAGTTCTCTTGCATTTTTCATTTTCCTGAGCTCTTTTTCTTCCAGAGAAGGGATATCCATTTCTGCCCTGCTTTTTGTTATAGCAAGTGCCTTTTTGCCGGCAAGTTCGGCAAAGCCCTTTATGTAGGGCGCGTTTTTGCTTGCTGCTTTTTTATCTTCTTCCGCATCTGAAAATATCATTAATCTTTCCCTGCCTATCATATTGAACCTTGCTTTTTTTACAATACTGACAGAAAAGCCGAGCTTTTTCATGTCTGACATCACTGTTTTTTCAAAAGATGTCTTTGGCAATGCCTTTTTTTCTTCTTGCTTAAAATCATTGAATTTCAGCGGCTCGCTCAAATTTCCCAGTATTTTCTCTATTTTTTTTATTGTGTCGTAGGAAGCGAACATTTCATTCTTTTCATGCTCATAAATATTCTTCTTCGTGATACCTATTTTTTCTGCCAGCTTCTCCTGCGTAAGCCCTTTGCTTTCTCTCGCTTCTTTGAGCTTCTCGGCGTTTATTTTTTCAAACAGCCCGCCGCGGCGGCTAAGAACAGAAGGCAACGAATCTGTAAAAAGCATATTCTCAAGCGTCTCTGGCGTAAGAGCAGGCACGCCAAACCTTTCATAAAGAATATCATTTTTCAGGCTTTCATGCCTTGTCTGTATGCCGATAAGCAATGGATTTGCATTCACGCTTTCCGATATGGTCGCTATTCCCTGTGACTGTTCAGCAGAAAAAGAATCCACATTGACAAGCACTTTTATCAGCAGCATTTCGCTGCTCCTCGCAGCTATGTCAAAGCATCCGTCAAACTCGCAAAAATCATAGTCATTTCTTTCCAGAATTTTCTCTGTTTTTTGAATAAGATGTTGCCTTAGCATAAAAAGAGTAATACAGATAAACTTAAAACATTTCTTTTAAAATAGAAAGATGGGCCAGTAGCTTAGCTTGGTAAAAGCGCTTCTGAAGGAAGCGCTAAACAAGAAAGAGCACCAGTCTTATATGACGGCTAAGTTGAAATTTGCTTTAGCCAGTTATCTTAGATAACTGGAGGTCGTGAGTTCAAATCTCGCTTGGCCCATTACAAATCCCTTCTTTTGTAAAAGAAGGTCTTTGTATGTCCTAAGAAAATAGGTAAAAAATATTATAATAAATGTTGGTGAACCCCAAAGAACAAGTAAACATATTATTTCGTCTCTGCACAGCTTTAAGAATTTAGCCATCCATATATTGTTGATTAACATGACTGCGATGAACGAATCATTGAACACTATAATGCTCACAGTCGTAGTGCTGCTTTAAGCAGCATCTTTTTCTTGGTGATTAAAGATGTCAACAGATAACGAACCTATAGTGAATGGTCATGTAAAAAATGCAGAAGATATAATAAATTACGCTGAAAAAAATGATATCATAATCGATAATGCGGAAAAATTCAAGAATTTCTATAAAAATTTCGACAGCAAAAACGGCAAAACATCGATAAGATTCAGCATGAAAAGAAATGATTATAGCGGCGGCGAATGTGGGTTTATAGAACTAAGAAAAACTATGGAAAAAGTCCCAAAACCCCTGTCTTATGTCAGGCTTAAAATCAGGGAAAATTATGGCTTTTATACGATAGAAGGATTTTAAAAAAGAGCGATTCCACATAAAAATATAGGCGATGCAATGGACTACGCAAAAATAGAGAAGAAATGGCAAAAGAGATGGGAAGCGAAAAATATATTTGAGGCGGAGCCAAATAAACAAAAAAAATATTTTGTCACATTTCCCTACCCATACGTAAACGGCGCGCCGCACATCGGGCACAGCTATTCTGCCTTCAGGTGCGATGCAATAGCGCGCTTCAAGAGAATGCAGGGATACAACGTGCTTTTTCCGCAGGGCTTTCATGCCACGGGCGAGCCTATAGTTGGCGCGATAGAAAGGCTGAAAAAAAGCGACGAAATACAGAAAGAGACATTCAAAACTTTTGGCGCTGATGAAAAAGATATACAAAACTTCATCAAAAAGGGCCCTGAATTCATGGCAAAATTCTGGATGAAGAAATGGATTGATGTGCTAAAAAAAAGCGGTTACTCAGCTGACTGGCGAAGAACATTTATAACAACAACAATGACGCCGACTTATTCAAGGTTCATAGAATGGCAATATAATACTCTAAAAAAAATGGGTTATGTCGTTCAGGGCACGCATCCTGTCATATGGTGCCCAAAATGCAAGAGCCCAACAGGCGATCACGACAGGCTAGAAGGCGAGGGCGAAAGCCCGGTTGATTATGTGATATTAAAGTTTCAATGCGGCGATTTTTTTCTGCCTGCGGCAACGCTCAGGCCTGAAACCATATTCGGCGTCGTGAACATGTGGGTAAACCCGAAAATAGAATATGTTAAAGCAAAAATAAATGAAGAAACCTGGCTTATATCCGAACAAGCTGCAGAGAAATTAAAGGACCAATTAAAAGATGTGGAAATAATAGAAAGAATTTCCGGCGAAAGTCTGCTTGGCAAAAAATGTCTGCATCCATTAAGCAACAAAGAAATACCTGTACTGCCCGCGAATTTTGTAGACCCTGACGCAGGCACAGGCATAGTGATGAGCGTGCCTTCGCATGCGCCTTATGACTGGATAGCACTGAAAGAACTCATAGACAGGAACGAGCTCAGGATTTATGGCTTGAGCAAAAATGATGTAGAACCAATTTCTCTTATACAGAT
>DATDUE010000073.1:0-4280 GCA_035290505.1 archaeon
AAATAAAAAGCCCGATGAAACCGCCAGAAATTGATGTAGGCATTGATGAGTGCGCGAAATATGTAAGGCTTGCGCTTGAGCAAAAATACGGAATAAAAATAGAGCCAGGCCATGCGTGGGACATGAGGTATAGTTTGAAAATTATCTGGCCTGCTGACGGTATTAATTACAAAGAAATATTAAAAGAAGGCGATGTCTTGGGCATATACAATCCGTCAAGCAGGCATAGGACAGAGGCATGCGGCGAATTTGACATGAAAGGCAACCCAAGGGCTTATACCCATGTCGGCGTTTACAACGGCAACGGCCATGTCTATCATAAGCTCAAAGACAGAATAATGTCTTCCTCTTTCAGGGAAATAGAAGAATTAGGATTTTCTGTCAAAGAAGTGCTGAGGCCTATTTCCCAGTCAGGTGATTGAACGGCACGCTCGCTATCAATTCTTTGCTTCTCTTGTAAACATCATCCTTCATCTTTTTGCCCGTCTTCTTTTCCCATTCTTTGAACGAAAAGCCATATTTCTTCTGTATTTTGTCTCTGTATAGTTGCGGTAGCACATTGAATGCGCAGAATGGTATTATGGGCTGATTTTTGTCAGGCACTGTGTAATGAATATCACAGCGCTTAACGCGCTCTATATCATAATTGTACAAATCCATGAAATGCATCATTCCTATGAATAATGACTTATGGTGGAACGCGCCCAGCGAGTTGTAATCATGTTTTATGAAGGCGTTGAACAAAATATTCTTCAGCTTTATGCCTTTCGGCTGCTTTTTTTCGTTTACGAAAGAGCCTAATTTTCGCAAAGCCTTCATCGCAACCCAGTATTTGCTGCCGCCGTTTTTTATTTCAATGGATTTTTCTTCCAGATAATTTAGCAGCCCTTCAATATCCACAAACCTTGTTATCGGCACAATCCTGTCCTTGTCATTGAACAAGTAGGTTGCCATGCCGCACGCGAAATGGTTGCTTAATTCATATTTTGGCTTGCCTGTGAATGCCTCAACAAAATGGCTGATGGGCATCATTGAAGGCACAGGATAGAAGTCATCCCTGCTTATTTCGCCGCCTGTATGTTTTTCTATTTCTATTATCACATCAGGAATTGTTATCCTGTATTTTTTCCTTTCTTTCGTAGGCATACGTCCTACTAAAGATACTGGCTGAAAATTTACCCCTCTTATAACATCATTGTTTTTGAACCCAAAGCGGATTATGTCACCAACTTCCTTGTCATTTACGGATTTTATTACAGTTGGCACAAGAACTATTCCAATATCAGACTTTCTGCAATTGTCAAGCACGCCCGGCACTTCCCAGTGATTTTTCGGGTTTGTTTTCGCTGTCACGCCGTCAAAGCTCAGGTAGATCGTGTTCACGCCCGCATCGCTGATTTTTTTCGCCAGTTGCAGGTTTTGAGAAAGCCTTATGCCATCCGTGTTCAGCTGCACATGGTCAAAACCCTCGCTTTTTATCATTTTTATTATTTTCACTAAATCATCTCTAAGACACGGTTCCCCTCCGGTGATTTGAATAGCATCGCCTGCTATGGGTCTTTCTTTCTTTATCTGCCTGACCATCCAGCGCAGTTCCTTCATCGTCGGCTCATAAATATATCCGGCTTTGCCTGCGAAGAAAAAGCAATACCAGCAGTTAAGGTCGCAGCGATTTGTCACGACAACATTTGTCAGGCATGAATGCGATGAATGCTCTTTGCATAAACCGCAGTCAAAGGGGCAGTTTATGTCTTTTTTCTTTATTGCCGGATTTTCCTGCGCATGGCCGTCGCACGCGAATCTTTTAGCCTTCTCATACATCTGATAGTTGCCCCAGTAAAGCTCTTCTATTTTTCCATGCTTCTTGCATTCTTTTATTATGAATACCTTGTTATTTTTTTCAATTATATCGGCGTCTATTATCTTCAGGCATTCATGACATAAGGATTTTGTTTTTGTGATTAGTTTCGGCATATTATCAACTTATCAACTTTTACTTCTTTTTAAAAGTATAAAAAGTTTGTCTTTCAAGATCTTATAATGGAGAAAGTAGAAGAAAAAATTTATTCCACATTTTCAGGAGTGGCGAGCGCCATAGGATTTTCAGAGGTGCATGGAAGAATAATAGCTGCCCTGCTGGTATCCGGAAAAAGCACATCTCTGGATGACCTGACAAAAAAGACGGGCTACTCTGCTGCATCAATATCATTATCTATAGATTTGTTGGAGCTTATTGGCATCGTGAAAAGGGTAAAAAACCCCGGTGACAGAAAGTTGTATGTAAAATTAGAAGGGGATTTATTGGAAGGGCTTCGCAGGGCATTACTTATGAAGATAAACAAGAATATTTCTGCTACGCTCGATGAATTTAAAAAACACAAAAAACAAACAAAAGAAAAAAATACCAAAAAAGCAATAGCAACCTTGGAAAAGGAAATGAAGCGTCTTGAAAGATATATTGACAGCATAAGCAGGGTTAAAGTGCCGAAAGGCTTTGTTTAAAAAGTAGTGGGCATCTGCCCGATGCCCACTAACGGATAACCCATTAGTATCAAAAAGATGCTAATGGGTGTCTTTTTAAACAAAGCTGTGCCGAAATAAAACTTTATAATCATTAACCTACAATTATAATTAAGGTGTCCCTTATAGGAGTTCAAATAACTGACATAATAAAGGGCGAAGAGATTTCTTTTGAGCATCTGTTTGACAAGAAGATAGCCATAGATGCCTATAACTGGATTTACCAATTTTTATCTATTATTAGGCAGCCTGACGGTACGCCCCTGCAGGATAGCAAAGGCAGGACAACCTCTCATCTGTCAGGGCTATATTATAGGACTATTAAGCTGATGGGAGCAGGCATAAAGCCCATATATGTTTTTGACGGCGAGCCGCCTGATTTTAAAAAACAGACAAACGAGCAAAGAAGGGATGTGCGGTCAGAAGCTGCAAGGGAATGGAAAAAGGCATTAGAACGCGGGGACATAGAAGCAGCAAAAAAGCATGCGCAGCGTTCTGTTTCAATAAAAAGAAATCATAGACAGCGGCAAACATTTGCTGAAATCAATGGGATTGCCTGTTTTGCAGGCGCCTTCCGAGGGCGAAGCCCTATGCTCTGTAATGGTAAAGAATAGCGATGCCTATGCCGTGGCAACGCAGGACTATGATTCTTTGCTTTTTGGCGCAACACGGCTTGTAAGAAATTTGTCAATAACAGGCAAGCGCAAGCGCGGCGATAAAATAATAACAATAAACCCTGAAATGTTTTTGCTGAAAAATATTTTAGAAGAGCTTGGTTTAAGCGGCAGCCAGCTGATTATCCTTGGCATTCTTGTCGGCACGGATTACAACACAGGCGGCGTGAGCGGCTTCGGGCCGAAAAGGGCTTTGGAATTAGTAAAAGAAAAGAAAACATTTTCTTCTATAATGAATGATTTGCCTTGGAGCTTTGACATCTCTGCCAAGGATATTTTTGATTTTTTCAAGAGCCCGCCCGCAGGAGATTATAAAATAATTTTTTCTGAGATGGACGAAGAAAAGGTAAAAAAGCTCCTGTGCGATGAGCATGATTTTTCCGAAGAAAGAATAGATTCATCATTGAAAAAATTACAGGAAAGCAAAAAAGAGCAGAAATCACTGAACAGGTGGTTTTAGTTATTTTTCCGGGCATTTTGTGCAGCATTCAAGAAAACAGTCATCATCATTTCCATCAATGCAGCTTTGATATTTTTTGTCCTGTTTTGAAAGGATCCTGCACAGCTCTATAATGCTTTTCTTTATTTCCGTGGCTTTTTGCCTGCTGATTTCTTTTTCTTTGCTCGTGCTTCCTGTATACTTTTCATTGCATCCGGGGTCAAAAAGCACATAATCAGATCATTTTTCTGAAATTTCTTTTGCTGTATTGCTTATTTTCTCGGTGCAGCCGCACGCATTAAAGCAATCCCCGAAATCTGAATTATAGCTGAGGGAGCCTCCGATTTTCATCCTGCATAACTCGATAAAAGTGTATTTTCCCGCGTCGCCTGCGTACTGCTTATATTTAACGGGAAAATTAAGGCTGCCTGCACAGTTCCTTTCGGAGCGGAGCTCATAGCATGCATCGCTGAAAGCCTTCTCTATCTTCTCATTCTTTGTCGGAATAATCAGCGCGACTGAAATAAGAATGGCCGCAACAACAGCAAATAACAGGATAAATTTTATATTGAAGTCATTAACATTAATATCCATGGAAATCAGAAATATATGCAAGCCTTGAAATAAAAAGTTTTTTTAATCAATTG
>DATDUE010000074.1:0-4916 GCA_035290505.1 archaeon
AATAATTATTTTTGGGTAGAAAAAATCGTAATTTAATTGTAATGCTTATGTAATTTAGTTAGATTTATTTTTGCCATAATATGCATTTTTTATTGCTATAAAATGTTGTTTATGCCGCAAAAAGCTTTAAGAAGTTTCGAAGCATAAAAAAGTAACATGAAGTTTTCATTTCTAAAAAAGAAGGAAGAGCAGTCTGGAGAGTATGCTGAGATTCCGCAGGAAGAAAGGGCGGAAGGCAGCATAAAAATCATGGTTGAAAAGCTCGAAAAATCCGGGGACGCCGATAAGGTCATAAAAAAGGTCCGCGAGGGAAATATTGTTTTTGTCAGGATTAAAGAATTGAAAGAAACAAATATGGACGAGCTGAAATTTGCCGTCAACAAGATAAAAACATCCTGCCTGAACAGCCAGGCCGATGTGGCCGGCGTTTCTGACGAATGGCTCATTGTAGCGCCCAGCACAGCGGAGATTGTGAGAAATCCTGCGCAGATTTAATAATTTTTTAGTTCTTTTGGGATAAGATAAGTTTTTATATAGAAGCTAACCATATTGTTGTTTCATGAGAACTTTAATTAAATTATTGATTCTGAGCTCGAGCATGATAGGGCTTATGATTTTGGGAACAATAACTTATCACATGCTCGAAGGCTGGAGATTCGTAGATTCCTTTTACTTTACAGGCGTCACCGTGACAACCATCGGCTACGGTGATTTGACGCCAGTAACGGATGAGGGAAAGATATTTACGGTATTCTTTGCCTTTGCCGGCGTGGGAATTACCCTATCAACTATCATGGCCATAACCCAGCACTATTTCCAGCGAAAGCAGAAAAAATTCGGCAGGAAAATGGAAAATGATATAGTTGCCTATCTGAAGAAGCGCAAAAAAATAAACACCAGAAAAAGGCGCCACATAATTTCAGGCAGTCGGCTATAATTATAGTAAACCAAGAAACTAAACAAGTATTAACTTGCTTTACATATACATGGAGAACCGAAGGTTCACCTGTAGCGAATAACAAAGAATAAAATATTGATTCTTTTGTCAGTTCACTATAAGCTTAAATACGAATAATTGTAAATATTATTAATTTTCTAGGAGGTTAACACATGGCTAAGAAACCATTCGGAGGCTACTCCATAAACTTCAAGGGCAGGACAGAAACACTTGAGGAAGTTTTTGGAAAAAGCCCGATAGGCCCGAGCGAGATGACAAAAAAAATCTGGGCATTCGTCAAGAAGCACAAATTAGCAGGGAAATAAATAATAATTTTTCTGATTTTTATGTTTTATATTTTTTTAATGTTTATAATTATTAGTGATTTCTATGCTGGAATTAAAAAAAATACATGCTGAAAAAAAAGGCGAAATAGAGCAAAGGCTGAAAGATTTCAAAAAGGTTTTCAGGGAAGATGACGAGCGGCTTTTCGCAGAGCTGGCTTTCTGCTTGTTGACACCGCAAAGCAGAGCGAAGCTGTGCTGGTTGGCGATTCAAAACATAAATGACGCAGGCATGCTTCATGACAGCTCTGAAGAGCAATTGCTGAATCATCTTTCTTCTGTCCGTTTCTGCGGCAACAAGTCAAGGTATATTGTGGAAGCAAGGAAGCACATGCCCATAAAGGACAAGATAGACCCTGATAATATTGCGGAAACAAGGGAATGGCTTGTTTCCAATGTAAAAGGCTTCGGCTATAAAGAGGCTTCTCACTTTCTCCGCAACATCGGCTTTGGCAGTGACATAGCTATATTAGATAGGCATATTCTCAAAAACCTGAAAAAGCACGGCGTCATAAATGAAATCCCGAAGACGATAACAAAAAAGAATTATTTTGAGATAGAAAACAGGATGAGGGATTTCTCAAAGCGTTCAGGTATACCAATGGCTCATTTAGATCTTTTATTTTGGTCCAATGAAACGGGCGAGATATTTAAATAGGCTTTATAAATTCTGCGTTTATTCATATATTTATGAAAGTAATTTATACGCGAGTAACACCTTTTGGAAAGTTTTTTTATGATCCCTTATCGCATAAAGGCGTTGCAATTCCTGATGCTAAAACTGGTATAATGCCGGTAATTATAGGAATGAAAAATAGCTATAATCCTTATGATGAACCAGAATATAAAGAATTTGATATTGAACCTAAAGTTTTCGATGCTCTTTTAGATGCCGGAGAAAAAAGAGATAGAACTGAAGCAATAAGCATATATCTTCAATATTTTTCAAGAATCTGAAATTTTATTCATCCCATAATGCTTCTTCAGCAGGAAAAGCAGCTCAGGATGGAACTTTTCGCCTGCATTAATCATTTCGCGGATTTTTTGCATCGTAAAGAACTCGACATTCTCAACTTCCTTTTCATTCGGATTAAAGGGGCCGTTATAATCTGACGTGAAAGTCACAAGGAATTTTTTGATGCCTTGTCCTGCACGAAAAACATCCTTGAAAGCGAAAATCGGTTTTACTCTCTTACCCAATTCCTCTTCGCATTCACGGATTGCTGCCTGTTCGTAGCTTTCGCCTGCCTGCACATGACCGCCCACGGCAGTGCTCCAGTGAAGCGGGCAGAACTTCTTGTTCCTGCCCTGAAGCTGAAGGGCCATCTCGCCTTTATTGTTGAAAATCAATATATGCACTATGCGATGGGTGAGCAGTTTTTCATATATTTCCTGCTTTGGAGCATTGCCAAGCACTTCATCGTTGTCATCAACAATGTCAAGAAATTCCATGTGATTATATAAGAAATTAAATTTATAAGCCGTATTCTTTGTAAAGTTCGCAGATGCCATTTATTCCCTTATTCTTTTTTCGCATATCATTTATCTCGCTGTCTTCCGCAATATCATTCTTGTTGCCGTATTTTTCGTCAGCTATTTTATCAGTCAGTTTTTTCATTTCCTTGAGAAAGTTATTCATTTCATCATCGTTTTTTATTCCCGCAGAATATTCAATGATTACTTTTGCGTTGTTCTTTGCGCTCTTTTCATCCCAGTTGCTTTGCGACGAAATAATACTTTCAAGTATGGTCTTCGCGTCGTAGCTGGCGGCATATTCGACAGATTTTATGGCAGCATATATAGCAGCAGAAATAAATGGCATATCATGCAAAAATTTTCTTCTCGTCAGCATTATAAAAAAATGTCTACAATCCTTAAAAGATTTAGCTAAACAAACAATAAATTACGTGCGTAATACTATAGCATTACGAATAAGCATTCTTATAAGAATCCGCTTTCCATTTTTCTATTGCCTGCTTCAGTTCTTTGTGCGTCTTTGCGTATTCAGCAAGGCTCTTGCCCTGCACAGCAGCGTCTATCGCCTGCCTCGCGGCTTTTGCGCCATAAAAAGTCCCCTTAGGATGGCCATGAATTCCGCCGCCCATCTGTATTATGACATCTTTTCCGAAATATTCTATAAGCTTTGGCACATGTCCCGGATGCAGGCCGCCTGATGCGACAGGAAACACAGGCTTCATTCCAAACCAGTGCTGCTTCAGGACTTTGTCATGCTCTTTTACATTCATCTCAGCTATCTCGTTTTCTATGTCTATTATTTCTTTGCCGCCTTCCATCTTGCCGACTATGGTGCCTATATGTAATTGATCAACACCGATGAGCCTGCATAGCTTTGCTATTGTTAGCATGGAAATACCATGATACCTGTTCCTTGTCAGCGCAGCATGCCCTGCGCGGTGAGCGTGAATCACAAGTTTTGTGCTGTTGCGCAGCGTCTGTAGTGATGACCATCCGCATGTCAGGACATCAACCATAACATATGTCCCGCCGTGCTTTTTCACGAAGTCTGCCCTCCTTAACATCTTGTTTGTTTCTGCCGTCACATTTGGCATATAGACTTTTCTTTCGCCTGTTTCCGCTTTCGCCTCGTCTAATTTATCAAGCGTTTTTATTATCCTGTCTTCGAAGCGGTTAAAATTCTGGCTTGTCAGGTTTTCATCATCTTTCACAATATCGCAGCCGCCGCGCCATGCATTGTATGCAGACTCCGCGTGATCTTTTGTTTTTAATCCAAGTTTCGGCTTTATTATTGTGCCGACCAGCGGGCGTTTTTTTATTTTGAGTAATTTTCTTATTCCTCTTATTCCATATCTCGGCCCGCTGAACGATTTCACATATCTTTTCGGGAATTGA
This sequence comes from archaeon, assembly GCA_035290505.1. Classification (GTDB taxonomy): domain Archaea; phylum Aenigmatarchaeota; class Aenigmatarchaeia; order GW2011-AR5; family DATDUE01; genus DATDUE01. Next base: position 4,153 of record DATDUE010000074.1, read on the forward strand.
ATATCTTCCAGGCGCAGGTTATCAACTGCTTTCATGCCGAAAATATTCCCTGCAACACTACTCAGCAATTGCGGCACGCTGCCCAATTCGAAAAGCTCCAATGGGTAAGCCACCTTAATTTTATTTCCTTTTATCTCAAAAACCTTTGCTGCAAGCTTTTTCATATAGAGTTTTGATGTTGCCACTTCTGTCCATGTGCCTGTGCTGCTCTCTGCCGCTACATTTTCCGCAGCCCTTTTCATTGTCATGTCTTTCGCAGGCTCCGCATAGAACTCGCAGACGATGTCATCGTTTGGCCTGTATTTGAAATTAATATAAGACATAAATATAATTTGTGAGACGGATATTTAAGATTTTTTGCTGCTATGAAAAGCAATTTATAAAGTTTTTTGGCAGAGATTGGTGAATGATACCTGCCAAAACTTTCAGAAAGAATAATTGCATTGACTTGATAAAGAAAAAATTAGAAAGCGGCGACTTTTCCTATACGCTTAAGGAAATAGTCGAATACAGAAATACTATCGGAGCAGATGATAAAAGGGCATATAAGCCATGCAGCTCATGCCAGATAAAATCTTATGATACCAACGAATGCTGCGAAAAATGTATGTGCAATTCGTGTTATTGTCAAGGAAAATGATGCCTACCGTATGGCTTAAAGAATTTTATTCAACAGGTACTAATTTGCCAGGGACTGCGGAAGGCTCATAAGATTTGAGTATATAATTTTCACATAAAATTTTTGCTTGTTCTAAATCATCACT
>DATDUE010000075.1:0-9793 GCA_035290505.1 archaeon
AAAACGGCGAAAAATCCATGGATGAAATTATATGGAAAGGCGATAATTCAATTATTCATTCCCATAGCTCAAAAAAGGCTTTTGGAAGGGAAGTCTGCGGTACGGCCTATTACGGCATGAATATCGGCTGGGACGGCTCCATTCTTCTTGATGCTCATTATGGCTATGAAATAGGGGAGAGAAACATTCTTGGAAATATAAGGGATATCCCATTCAAAGAAGCAGTAAAAAAACAAAGAATATACGCAAAAAAACTGTTTGAAAATATAGACAACTCTTGTCCGGTTAGAGACAAAAAAGGAAAGGAATTTTTGTCAAAAGTTTTGAATAATGAAATAAACCTGTCTGGTTCTGAATAAAAATAGCTTATATACTTTCTTGTCCAGAAAAATGAGCATGTCAAAGATTGATGATTACGTTGCAAAGAACAAAATCAGGCCGTCGGACTGCCATTATCACACGAACAGGACGGTCAGGAACACAAAGAACCAGATGACCGGCACTATAAGGGTGCTTGCGGCCAAGGCAGACAATATCGCCCGCGTGGAGTACAAATGCCCCGAATGCCTGCATGAGGCATACGCCGAGCAGGAATGGAAAAGGCCTTTCTATATCAAGTGCGAAAAATGTTCACACAAAATAACCGTGCCTAAGATGAGGGAACAGGCGAAGAAAGAAGCCAAGGCTGATGCGAAAAGCAACTAATTCTTTTTGTTGTTCGCGGTTTTTCTGTTATACATCGTTTCAAGCTTGTGGGAAATATATACAGGCATTACCTGTCCCGCAACATCTTTCCAGTAAGTATTTTTAGAATCATCAATTACTCTTGTGTATTTTTTTCTCTCATAAATTATTTCATTGCTTTTCAGCCGCATTGCTATCGTTTTATTGGTGTCTGAAAACCTTAAACATCTTTTTAAGCTTTTCAAATTATAACAATCGTGATATTGATGCCGACATTCAAATTCGTGATAGGACATAAAGGCAAAAGCTATCAGGTAGAGAAGGACCAGAAAGATGCGCTTGTCGCAGGCAAGAAAATAGGCGACATAATTAGTGGCGAGTTTCTCGGCCTGTCTGGATATGAATTGCAGATAACAGGCGGCTCGGATAAAGACGGCTTTCCGATGAGAAAGGATATTGAAGGGATGTCAAGAAAAAAAATACTGATTGGCAAAGGAATCGGCTTAAAATCAAAAATCAGGGGCTTGAAAAGAAGAAGAAGCCTTAGGGGCAATCTGATAGCCGATGACATTGTCCAGATAAACTGCAAAGTAAATAAGGAAGGGGAAAGGGCAATGGATGAAATTTTGAATACACAGCCAAAGCAGGAATAAATGCTTTTTAATTCTTAACCATAAAATACATGAAGGAAAAGGTGATTAATTTCATACCAGAAGTAAATATCGGCATGGTCGGGCATGTGGACCACGGAAAGACTTCTCTGACTCAGGCCCTGACAGGAAAATGGACAGCCTCGCATAGCGAAGAATTGAAAAGAGGTATAACAATCCGCCTTGGCTACGCTGACGCCACTTTCTATTTCTGCGATAAATGCAGCATTTATTCTGTGACAAAGAAATGCCAGAAATGCTTTTCTGACTGCGAGCCAAAGAGAACAGTGAGTTTCATCGACGCGCCCGGGCATGAGACGCTCATGGCCACGGTACTTAGTGGCGCATCGCTCATGGACGGCGCAATCCTTGTGATAGCGGCCAATGAGAAGTGCCCGCAGCCGCAGACCGCAGAGCATTTGAAAGCGCTGGACATAGTCGGCATAAAAAATATCATAATTGTTCAGAGCAAAATAGATCTTGTTTCCGAGGAACGGGCGCTGCAAAGCTACAAAGAGATAAAGGAATTTGTCAAAGGCACTGTAGCCGAAGGTTCGGAAATAATACCCATTTCATCAATACATAATGTTAATATTGATGTCCTTGTTGAAGCGATAGAAAGAAATATTCCCACGCCAAAAAGAGACCTTGAAAAAGAGCCGAAATTCTATATGGCGCGTTCCTTTGACATAAACAAGCCAGGTGCAGTTATAAGTGAATTGAAAGGCGGCGTTATCGGCGGCTCGCTGACGCAGGGTGTTTTGAAAGTTAATGATGAAATAGAAATAAGGCCTGGAGTGAAAATAGGTGAAAAATGGGTTCCGTTGAAAACAAAGGCTGTCGAAATAATTCAATCAGAAAAAATGGGTGAGGCAAAGCCTGGCGGGCTTGTGGCATTGCAGACAGAGCTTGATCCGTCTATCACGAAATCGGACAGCCTCTCCGGAAATATAGCAGGGCTTGAAAGCAAACTTCCGCCTGTTCATGAGGAATTAAAAATAAAAATAGAACTCTTTGATCATATTATAGGAGTATCAGGACACCAGAAAGTTGAGGGAATAAAGCAGAATGATGTGCTTATGCTAACAGTGGCTATAGCAAAGACAGTTGGTGTTATTTTATCAGTAAGCAAAGGCGTAGCACAGATGAAGCTGAAGCTTCCTGTCTGCGCCAGCAAAGGCGACAAGGTTGCCATATCAAAGCAGATTTCAGGCCGGTGGCACCTTGTGGGGTGGGGAAATATTGTTTAATTCATTTATGTTGAAAAAAACTTCCTTGTTTTCTATTTCAATAAATGCTGATTTTGACTTTCTTATCATGCTTTGCAGGCTGTCGTTTTCTTTTGCATTGAAAAAAATATTTTTTTTATAAACAGAGAAAAAGGGCTCGATGCCGCGGCTAAAAGCCGCTATGCAGTCAATTTCATAATTAATCATTGATGTCATGTCCAGAATAATTTTTTCATCAATGTGCGGCATGTCGCATGCAAGAAGGAAAAAAAAATCGTTTTTTATATGCCTGATGCCTTCTTTTATGCCTGCTATGGGAGAAAAAATTTTGTTGTTGTCTATGGCTATTTTATTTTTTATCAGTTTGCTCATTTTTTCTTTTTGTTCTTCACTCTTGACAACAATAACAATATCATCAAAAACCCTTTCCGCTTTTTCTATGACATGAAGAATGAGCGGCTTTCCTGAAAATAAAAAAAACGGTTTGTCTGGCAATCTCTTGGCTTCCCCACCTGCCAGAATAATGCATGAACAATTCATAATCTATTTATTCAGACAAATCAATTAAAAATCATGCTTATCAAATCAATATGCCCTTATTGTGGTGTTGGCTGCGGGATGCTGCTCGAAGCAAAAAAAGGTAAAGTTGTGAAAGTTCATCCGCAAAAATATCATCCCGTGACAAAAGGAGAGCTATGCATAAAGGGTGTCACAATAGATAAAGTCATAAACCATAAAGACAGGCTGAAAAAACCGCTAATAAAAAAGAATGGTTTACTGAAAGAAGTCAGCTGGACTGAGGCACTAAATTTCGCGGCAGGAAGATTGAAAGAAATAAAAAGCGCTTACGGCAGCGATTCCATAGGAATATTCGCCTCTTCGAAATGCACCAGCGAAGAAAATTATATAACGCAGAAATTTGCCCGGGTTGTCATTGGAACAAACAATATAGACAACTGCACGCGGCTCTGCCATGCGCCTTCTGTATTTGGCATGCACGAAACGCTCGGCAAATCCGCAATGACAAATACCTATGAAGATCTGCCACAGAGCAAATGCATTCTCATATTTGGCTCAGACCCAGCGTCAAACCAGCCAGTAGGATTTAACAGATTGATAGAAATAAAAAAAAGTGGTGGAAAAATAATAACAATTGATGTCAGGAGGACACCAACAGCGGAAAAATCTGATTTATTTCTGCAAATAAATCACGGCAGCGATGCGATGCTTGCCGCAGGCATTGCAAAATTTATCATAGATGAAGGGCTCGAAAACAAAAAATTCATAAAAAATTCGCTCGGATATGAGGAATTTTTTTCATCATTGACAAAAATATCAATGTCTGAAATAGAAGAAACGACAGGAATAAGCGAGAAAAAAATAAAAGAATTATCATTGCTCTACGCAAATAACAACTCGGCAATAATTATGGGCATGGGCCTGACGCAGCAAAGGCATGGCGTCGAGACTGTCCTTGCTTTGACAAACCTTGCGCTGCTGACAGGCAATATCGGCAGGCCTGGCACAGGACTGAATCCGCTGCGCGGCTGCAACAATGTGCAGGGCTCCTGCGACATGGGATGCCTGCCTGATTTCTATCCGGGCCATGCGGCAATGACAGAAGAAAATATAGCAAGATTTGAGAAACTGTGGAAATGCAAAATACCTGCGGAAAAAGGTCTGACAGAGTGCGAGATGGTTTCATCATCATCGGAAAAGATACGGGCAATGTACATCATAGGCGAAAACCCGATGGTTTCGCATCCTGATTTGAATGAAACAGAAAGCAATCTCAAAAACCTTCAATTGCTCATCGTGCAGGATGTTTTCCTTACAGAAACAGCTGCCTTGGCAGATGTTGTATTTCCTGCTGCCTGCTTTGCGGAAAAAACAGGCACATACACAAACACAGAACGAAGGGTGCAATTATCAAAAAAGGCGGCAAAGCCTCCCGGAAAAGCAAAAAACGATTTGGCAATAATTTCACTGATGGCGAAAAAAATGGGCCATAAATTGGAAAGTAAGCCTGAAAGGGTTTTTGATGAGATAAGAAAAGCTGTTCCGCATTATTCAGGCATGACATACAAAAAGCTGCAAAAACAAGGCATCTGCTGGCCGTGCGACTCAAAAAACAGGAAGGGAACAAAAATACTCTACCAAAAACCGGAAAAGAAATTTGTTTTCTATCCAATCGCAAAAAAATATATAGAAAAAAGCGACTATCCTTTTGTCCTTGTTTCTCATAGGGAATTAGAGCAATACAACACAAGGACATTCACAAACAGGGTTGAAGCATTAAAAAAAAGGCAGAACTGTTTGGAAATAAACAAAAACGATGCGGATGAATTAGGAATAAGAAACGGGAATGTGGTAAAAATAATTTCTGAAAACGGCGAATTAATTATTCAGGCAAAAATAAGCGACAAGATAAAGAGCGGCTTGCTCTCTATAGACAATGACATTGATATAAACCGCCTTACTTCTTCTCGGCTGGACCCAATATCAAAGATACCGGAATTCAAGAACTGCAGGGTGAAGTTGGAGAAAATCAAGTAACCTTCGGCAAAATCCCGATTCTCTCCAATAAAAACCATAAAGAAAATACAAATAAAACAATGCCAAAGACAAGCATGTCGTTTCTTGACAGCTCGCTGCCAAGTCCTGCTGCAAGCAGACGAAAACCTACATACAAAGCAATGATGTCGCGGATGAAAGCGCGGATGCCCATAATTAATTTTTGCTGTTCAGTATAAAAGACTTTCTGATTATATAAATTTGATTATTATGGTGGCGAAAAAAGCAGTTGTGAGTCAAAAAATCACGAAAAGCATGACCATAGGCGATGTAGCGACAAAGCATCCCGAAGCCGTGGAAATAATGATAAAATACGGACTTCACTGCGTAGGCTGCCATGTGGCTTTCTGGGAAACCATTGAACAGGGCGCAAAGGGGCATGGCATGTCTGATAAACAGCTCAAAGCCATGCTCAGCGACATGAATAAAGCGTTAAATAATGGCAAGAACAAATAATATAATGCCTTTAGCGTCACCGCCTGTTTTGACAACAATTGTCACGATATTAGCTGTATTTATCACTATTTCTGTTTTTTACCTTATTATTTCAGCGCTGAAAGGCAGAAGATTCAATACAAAATTGGCAGTAATCACAATTATTATAAATATTGTTACGCTTCTGCTTTTTGAGATAAACAGGACAAAACCTGTTACATCAATACCTGCTGTCACATTCTTCGGCGCCGTGCATGGCATTTTCGGGGTCGCGGCCATAGCAGCATTCATCATTTTAATCAAGCTGGCGCATAATTACAATAAAGCAGAAATGAACTATATCCAGAGCCATCACAGGTTTCCGTATTTTATCCTTTTTTTATGGCTGACGAGCTTTCTGACAGGGGAAACACTTTATTTTCTGATGTATGTTGTCTGATGAGCTTTGCATCTAAAGTGATATATTCACCATCTTTTGATGTGAATATATCAATAAGCAAGGCAGCATCAAGTGATGCTGCCGACTTTAGATGCAAAGCCTGTCTGATGCAAAGGAATTTAAACAGCCATGCCATATTATTCTGAAAGTGATTTTCATGGGTAAGATTAAGATACAATTCGACAAGGAAGCCTGCATAGGCTGCGGCGCATGCACGTCCGTGTGCCCAGAAAACTGGGACTTGCGGGACGGCAAGGCAAAGCCAAAAAAGACAGAGCTAAGCGAAGTCGGCTGCAACCAGGAAGCAGCTGACATCTGCCCTGTGCAGTGCATAAAAGTTGTGAAAAAGTGATTCTGGGTGGTTTTTTGCTATCAGTAGTATACTGCGACCTATGGTGTTACAGATGCGGACAGCAGAAGGATTGCAAAAAAGCGAAAATCTTTGAAAAGGAATTCAAAAGCGTCTTGAAAAAGCAGGAAATGCCGAAGAAGGAGAAAGGCTAAATACAGAAAGAACAAATATATTATAATGGTAATAGGAACCGCGCCTCTGGCAAGCACTATTCTCAATATAACAAATACTTTAGCCCTTGCTGTTTTTCTCTATTTAATAATTCCGGCATTTCGCGGCAAGAAATTCAGGACAGTAATTGCCGTTCCGCTTCTTGTATTTGTGATAGCTCAGATTATAACATTCTACATCTACAGGATAAAAGATATAGTAGCTTCAGTCATAGAAATGCAAAAGATCTTGGGTATTTTCATCGGCATCTCTGGCGTGATAACAATAACCCTTTTCATTATTCTGATAAAACTGTGTCACAATTACAACAAGGCAGAGATGAATTACATACCGGAGCACAAAAGATTGCCAATCATAGTAACAATTTTATGGTTTGTGACTTATTTCACTGGTATTTTTCTTTACCTGATTCTGTATGTGCTTTAGCATTTATGAAAATCATAGTCAGAAATCGCTGAATATATGTCTTCTTTTAGCTGAGATATCTTGATTTCAGAAATAAAATTTTTTTGTTGTTTGCTCAATCTGTAAAAATGCTCTTCTGCATTCATGTCTTCCATCAGTTGTAATCTCATTTCACTTCACATTCTTTTTTATCTCTTTGATGATTATGGGCACCATTGTTTCAGGAGCACCGATGACATCTATTTTTTTCACGAGCTTTTTTTCATTGTAATATTTCAGAAGCGGCTCTGACTGCTTCTTGTAGACATTTATCCTGTCTTTTATCGTTTTTTCGTTATCGTCTTTTCTTTGAATCAGGCGCCCGCCGCATTTATCGCAGATGCCTTTATTTTTTGGCAGCAGCGGCGGCAGATGAATCTTCCCGACCCTGATATCTGCTATATTATAAACCTGACCGCATTTTTCGCAGATGCGCCTTGCCAATGCCTTTTCAATAAGCATCTTCTCAGGCAGGTAAAACTCTATAACGAGGTCAATCTTCATTATTTTTTCCAGTGCCTTCATCTGCTCAATCGTGCGGGGAAAGCCATCCAGAATAACGCCATTTTTTGCGTCTGGCTTTGCTATCCGCTCTTTGAGCATTTTTATCGTGACTTCGTTAGGCACCAATTCTCCTTTCTTCATGTAACTGTCAGCAAGATTGCCTAATTTGCTGCCTGCGGCTACTTCGGCTCGGAACATATCGCCAGTAGCTATCTGCACAATTCCTAATTTCACAGAAACACGCGATGCATATGTGCCTTTTCCGCATCCCGGCGGCCCGAAGAATACGAGATTCATGGTGGTATTTTATGACATGGGGATTTAAATATGTTGATAAGCCTTTCTTTCCAAATAATTATTGTGATCAAATGATAGGCAACATAACCAAAGAAGAGGGAAAAGTCCTTATACAGAAAGTTGTTCATGGCTTGCTTAATGACACACGCCCGAACACATGGGAAAAAGAATTCCTATCTAACATAAATGACCAGTTGCCTGTAAGGGATTTATCAGAGAAGCAATTAAGCGTGCTTAACAAAATAAAACAAAAATATTTAATTTCCGCCCGATAGAACTGATTCTATGTAATTTGCCGCATAGCAGGAATTTTCAAACTCCTTGTTCTCTCCATTATTTTCATAAACAAAAACACTACACTTGGGGCAAAAATCAACAGGATAATTTGGGTATAGCAAGTGACAGAAACATTTATGCAAAATTCTGTCCTTGCTATAAGGAGCTGACATAAATGACATCCTTTGTTGTTACCACCACATAAATGTGGTGGTTTCTTTGTGGATGTCTTTCAAAGTTCCTGTCTTCATCCTACACATAAATGTGTAGGTTTTCAGGAACTTCAAAATAATATCTGAAAACTTATGTCAGCGACTATAGTTTCTTCTTTTAAAGAAAACGCTTACTGGCTTTTTTTCCATCTTTGTCCCACATTTATGATATCCATGAAGCTTATTTTTTTCCATATATATAGCCAAGTCACTTCATCTTCTGCACATCCAAGAACTCGTCCGCATCTAGGAGCGATATTCCAGCATTCTCGCCGATTATTTCCACTTTCACGATTTTATCGGGGTTTTTTAAGTCAACGTTCGGCTTTTCTATGTTCTCGGTGAGCTTCATTATCAGCTCTGTTGTGCTCATGCTGTCGTAATGCCTCTTTGTCAGGTCCATTTTCCACTTCTCATCGTCACCTATTCTTTCCTCGATATCTTTCAGGGCTTTTGCCATGTCGTTTATTTGAGAGCTTGTCCACTTCTCAATCGGCACCCATTTAAACGTGCACTCGAATTTTTCCTTTTCATCCCTGCAGATGCTGCGCAGCTTTTTGACAGCGTGCTTTGCATTTTCCACTTTTAAAAGAAATAGGCCGTCTGTCTTGCTGTCCAAGAATTCTGCTTCCTCGTCTACTTCCTTCAGAAGCTCCTGAACTTCGGCTTTCGCTTTTCCGATGCGCGAAGGGTCATACGTCACAAGCAGGTTTGCCTGCATCTTTACCACTAGATATATAGCAGAAAAAGGATTTAAGGAGAATTTGCTTATGGTTTGTATGTTTTTATATCTTTGAAAATGTCAAGCTGTTTCGGTTCTTTTTTTATTTTATTATGCAAATCTATGCTTTTGTATATAACTGCTGCAATACAACAACCAGTCCCTGCAACAACACAACCGATAGCCATATATTCTTTTATAGTATTCAAACTTTCTCCTAGCATATACCTAATTATTAATAGTAAAATTTATAAACTTTACCGGGAAGCAGTGAAGCATGGAAATTGGCATCATAGGCACAGGAAAAACCGGAAAGGCGTACGCAAAGGAATTCGCAAAAGCAGGCTACGCTGTAAATTGCTGCGATTTGCCTGCGAAGCGGGAGCAATTAGAAAAAGAGCTATACGGAACAGGAATTAATATCCTGGATGATGGGATAGTGGTTTCGAGAAGAAGCGACATGATTTTTTATCTGGTTGAGATGGACAACATTGAAAAAGCTGCTGCAATATACGGCCCTGCAACAAAGAAAAATGCGATTGTCTCTTCCGGAACGTCAGTAATGACGCCGGCTGTTGAGGCTTTTGAAAAATACATGCCGAAAGATGTTAAAATAATAAATTGGCACTGGCTCTTTGGCCCGAGCATAAGCCCGAAAGGGCAGACAAGCGCTGTCGTGAATCATAGAAGCTCTGAAGAAGATTACAAAATGGCTATGGATGCCTTTGAAAAAATAGGCACGAAGATTGTCGAGCTGGATTCTTATGAAGAGCATGACAAAATAACAGCTGACACACAGGCGACG
>DATDUE010000076.1:0-9305 GCA_035290505.1 archaeon
GCGTATGCAAGGACCAGAGCCTGGCGTGCCAGATACACAGGTATGTTGCAAGAGTAAAGACAATGCCACACAACCAGACTGCGTGGATAACGCCGATATGGGTGAAGAAAGTGGGATGATTTATATAGTTATAGTTGTCCAACAAAAGATTCAGGATATTATTTTGTTGCACGCCTATATGCTAACCAAATTTTGATATACCGATTGTTTACTTGGTTAGCTATAATCAAAAACTTAGAAGGAAAAAAACAGCTTATAAGCATTTTCTTCCTATTCATTATTCATGAAATTTGACTTGCATGTGCATACGATGTTTTCAGACGGCATAAGCAGCCCGGAGGACATAGTAAAAAAGGCAAAGGAAATAAAATTAGACGGATTGGCTATCACTGACCATGACAATGTGAAAGGATTAAAAAGAGCTGAAAAAGCGGCCAAGGATGCAGGCATTATTTTTATTCCAGGTGTTGAAATAACTACGCCAATGGGAGATATAATCGCCTTGAACATAAAAGAAATGCCCAAAATAGGAAAAAACACAACGCCATTAGAAATAATAGATTTCGTTCATTCAGGCAATGGCATAGCAGTTCTTGCGCACCCGTTCGGCGGCTATTGGCCAGTAAGCTTTGCCGAAATAATTGATGTATTCAAGGGAAAATTTGACGCAGTGGAGATTTTTAATGCCTGCACTCCACTGGAAGCAAACATTGCTGCAATGGAACTCGCAAAAAAAATGAAATTTGTCGGCGTTGCCGGAAGCGATGCGCATACTGCTGACAAAGTTGGCGCAGCATTTACTGTTTCAAGCAGCAGCGATGTAATATCAGAAATAAAGAAAGGTAATGTCAAAGTTGGCTGGTTATAATGATAGCAGAGCTTCACTGCCATACAAATTATTCAGATGGATATATGACACTGAGAAAAGCCGTGGAAACGGCAGAAGAAATAGGATTAAATGCGCTGGCTATAACAGACCACAACACTACAAGAGCATGCAAGTTGTTTGGAAATATAAAAACAAATTTGCTTCTTATCCCAGGCATAGAGATTTCCTGCTATCATGAAAAACAAAAAGGTCATGTGCTTGCTTTGGGCATAAATGAATTCAAGGGTAGCCATGAGCTTCTTGAGACAATTGATTTTGTTCATTCATGCGGCGGCATAGCCATAAATGCCCACCCGTTCGGCGGCATAAAGCGACCGGGCTTTTCTGATGAAAATATAGCAAGAAAATTTGACGCTATAGAAATTGTCAATGGCATGACATTTGATTTTCAGAACAAAAAGGCAGCAGAATTGGCAAAAAAATTAAATATGCCTGCCGTGTGCGGAAGCGATGCCCATATGCCAGGCGACATAGGCAATTATCCCTGCAGAATAAGATGCAACAATGACATAGATTCTGTGCTGAATGCGATAAAAAAAGGCAGGGCAGAAATACTTGTGAAAAACACTTCTTCAAAAAGAATACTTGCAAAAAGAGGCAAGCGGCTAATTCAGAAGCCATTCAAAAAGCTTCTCATAAAGCTAAGCCAGTAAAGACCTGTGTAGGCAAGCACCATATTCATAATTATTTTTCCTATAAGTGTTGCCAAAAAGAACTTTTTGATATCATATTTCACCGCACCGCACATAATTCCAAGAATGTAGTCGGGCAAAGGGGTGGCTGCGAAAATAATTATGGCAAAAAAACCGCCATGGTTCTGAAACCATTTTTTTATCCTGTCAAGAAGCCTGATATTTTTTTTGTTCGTTCTCCTCAATATGAGTCCACCTGTTATGCCTATGCCATATCCAACCAGCTCGCCTATGGCTGCTCCAATGCCTGCAATTAATCCAACAAGAAAAGGGTCAAGATATGACCCGGTGATTATAGAAAATACGGAAGAAGACAGGGGAAAAAACATGGCAGCGCTGGATATAAACGAGACAAGAAAAATGCCAAGATAGCCGTATGTGTTTATAAGAAAAGCAAAAAGTTCAATTGCCATATAAATAATTGTTTTTTGCCATATAAATTGCTTTTATAGTCAGAAACTATAGAAAGCCAAGCATAAAGTTAATACCATAAAAGCCGATGTATGCAAGAAGCAGGTTCAATGCAAGCTTGCCGAGTATATTTGCAAGGAAATATTTCTTTACATCGTATTTCGTTATGCCGCAGAACAAAGCGATTAAGCCGTCTGGAAGCGGTGTAAAAGCAAAAACAAAAATTATTGCAAAGCCGCCGTGTTTTTCGAACCATTTCTCATATCTGTCTATATTTTTTTTGAGATGTCCCTTTTCCTTAAGAGATATCTTCCTTCCCGAGTAGCCAAAAATATACCCCACAAGATTGCCAGTTGCATTGCCTATTGCTGCAACAATTCCGACGGCGAAAGGGTTTAGCAAAGAGCCTGCTGTAATGATAATTAAAGTGTGCGGTGACGGGACAAAAACAAGGCCCGTGGATATAAAAGATTCTATAAAAAGACCCATATACCCAAGTGTTTGCACAAGCTGCTCAAGGCCAAGCATGAAAATTAGTGGGTTTTTAGTTATTTAAATGATTAAGAAAAATATTTTTCATGAAGCTTCCTATTACATCAGCCGATATGCTCTCATTCCTTAATGCATTTTTCGGATTTTTGGCGATAATTTTTTCCTCAGAAAAGAGTTTTTTTTATGCAGCTATTTTTATGATTGCTGCTGTCGTAATGGACATGGCTGACGGCAGGGTTGCAAGATTCAGGAAGAATTCAAACGAAATGGGAAAAAATATAGACTCGCTTGCTGATGTGGTTTCCTTTGGCATTGCGCCGGCATTTTTCTTCTATATGATGATTTCTGATTTTGGAATAGTTGCCTATTTGCCATTCCTGCTTGTTATTGGCGGCATATACAGGCTGGCAAGATTTAATATTTCAAAAAGTGATTGTTTTATCGGGATGCCTATAACAGCCAACGGCTTTATTATACCTTTTTTTTATTTCCTTAATTTTCTTAATATATATACCATAATAGTTCTGAGTTTTGTTTTATCTGTCGGCATGGTTAGCAGAATAAAAATAAGGAAGCTGTAATTATGCTAGCGTCCATAATAATGCCTGCATACAACGAGGAAAAAACAATTGGAAAGATATTGAAAAAAATCCCGAAAAAATATGAGATAATCGTTGTGGATGATTATTCATCTGACAAGACAGCAGAAATAGCGGAAAAATATTGCAAAACAATCCGCCTGGAAAAAAACATGGGCAAGGGCTATGCGTGCAGGCTTGGCGCAAAGCACGCAAAAAATGAAAATATTGTTTTCTTTGACACAGACGGACAGTTTGATGCTGGGGAAATAGAAAATCTTGTTAAAGAATTAAAAAATTCTGACATGGTTGTGGGTATCAGGAATAAAAAAAACATTCCGTTTGCAAAAAGGCTTTCCAACGGCTTCGCAAGAAAAATGATAAATTCCATAACAGGAAAAAAATACAGTGATGTGCTGTGCGGTTTCAAGGCAATAAAAAAAGACAGATTTTTTTCATTAGACTTGAAAAAGAACAGATATGAATTTGAGTCAGAAATGATGATAAAGGCAAAGAACTTCAAAATAAAAGAAATCCCAATAAATGTAAAATACAACAAGAAAGGTGGCATGGGCTTGCTCCAAAGTTTAAAAGTAACTTGGTATCTTATAAAGGAGTATTTCAGATGAATGAAATTTTAATTTTACTATCAATGGTACCCAGCATAGAGGCAATGTGGGTTTCTGTTTATTTTTTATGCTCAAAGCAGGAATTTTTGCTGCCATTTACAATTATTTTAAATTTTATTTCTGTTTTGATTTTTCTAAAAATAATAGATGCAGCCCTTCTGCCAGAAAAGATAGAGAAATTATTGGAAAGAAGACTGAATAAAAAAATAATAATATTTGAAAAATGGTTCCAGCGATACGGCACAATAGTGCTTATTGTTTTGATTGCCATGCCTTTTTCTGGTGTCGGCTCATTCACAGGCGCACTCATAGGCAGAGTTTTTGAGCTAAACAAAAAAAGGCTTTATTTATCAGTATTTTTAGGCATATCCCTATCATTATTGCCATCATTTATAATAGCTCACAGCATACATAATTATTTAGGAATTTCATGTGTCTGATATTTATGTACAAACAGGCAATCGTAATCAGGTCTGACCTGAAGATGGGAAAAGGGAAAATGGCTGCGCAGGCGGCTCATGCATCCATTGAGTCAGCAGGCAGGGCGGATAAAAAAATTTTTGATGAATGGAAGAAAGAAGGGCAGAAAAAGGTTGTTTTGAAAGTGGGCAGCGAAAGTGAATTAATCATATTAAAAGAAAAATGCAAGAAAGAAAAAATGTCATGTGCACTGATTCATGATGCAGGCCTGACGCAGCTTGAGCCATATACAACAACAGCTCTGGGCATCGGGCCTGACAGAGAAGAAAAGATAGACAAAATTACAGGGCATCTGAAACTGCTTGGCTGATTTTTATAGATTTTGGTTAATAAAAGTGTTGATTACAATGAGAGTTCTTGTCACGGGCGGGGCGGGGTTTATAGGTTCCAATTTAGCAGAAGCACTTGTGGAAAAAGGTCATGGTGTTGTGGTTCTTGACAACCTCATGACTGGTAGCATGCAAAACCTGGAAAAAATAAAAGACAAAATAGAAATTATAAGTGGCGATGTTGCAGATGAGAAATCGGTTTTAGAAACCACAAAAAATATTGACATTATCTTTCATCAGGGAGGCGTACCGTCATCGCCGCTCTGCGACATCGACAGGAAAAAAGCCACGGAAATGAATGTGTGGGGATTTGTAAACCTGCTTAACGCATGCAGCGCGAATGGCGTGAAAAAAGTTATTTTTGCATCCACATCATCCATATATGGAAATCTTGAGCCGCCGCTAAAAGAGGATATGAATGCAACGCCGCCAAATTTTTATGCCATAACAAAATACGCGATGGAATTTATAGCAAAAATGTACGGCGTTGAGAAAAATATTGAGACCATTGGTCTCAGGTACATGAGCATTTACGGGCCAAAAGAAGAGTCAAAAAAGAATATAGCGAATCTCGTTTCCCAGTTTCTGTGGGCTATGCAGAAAAATGAGCGGCCCATAGTTTATGGCGACGGAACGCAGACAAGGGATTTTACTTATGTAAAGGATGTTGTGAATGCAAATATCCTTGCAATGGAGAGCAAAAAGAAATTCTTTGGCGAAATATTCAATGTAGGCACAGGAAAATGCCATTCATTAAATGAATTAATCAGGCTGCTAAACAAGCTGCTTGGGAAAAATATAGAGCCCGAATACGTGAAAATACCAGTAAAAAATTATATAGCCACGCAGGTAGCTGACATAACAAAAATCAGGCATTTGGGCTACGAGCCCAAATACAGCCTGGAAGAAGGCATAAAAGACATGCTCGGTAATTAATTCTATGGACATAAGAAAATACATAAAATCTCCCGAGGATTTTGTTGTAAAGGAAATTATAGACGAAAAATTTCTAAGAAAATATAAGAGAACTGGAAAATGCATAGAAAAAATGTCCGGAGACTATACGTTATTTCTTGTCAGAAAAAGAAACATGACAACAGAAGAAGCTGTAAAAATAATAGCAAAAATATTTGGCGTAAGCGAAAAATCAGTCGGTTATGCAGGATTAAAGGACAAATTTGCAGTGACAGAGCAGTATATGACAATAAAAAAATATATTAAACCTGTAAAGGAAGAAAATCTTGAAGTCATTATTATAGGAAAAATAAACAGGCATATAGGTATTGGCGATTTGATTAAAAACGAATTTGAAATAACCCTCCATAATGTAAGTAATACAAAAAAAATAATTGAAAACACCAAAAAAATCGAAAAATCCGGTATGAAGAATTTTTTCGGCCCCCAGAGATTCGGCATAAATAAAAATAATCACATTATTGGAAGATATCTGGCAGAAAAAAAATTCAGGGAAGCGGAAAAATTGCTTGGAAGGAAGCCGACGAAAAAAAGGCTGAAGTTCTATATCAATGCGTATCAGTCGTTCCTTTACAACAAGGAATTGAAAAAAACAAAAAAGGCATTTTTGGAAATAAAGCCCATAAGAATTCCTGAAATAAGGATAGAGTGCAGGGGCGGAAAGAGGGAAACAGTAATAAAAACAGGCAAAATTGATTATGAAGCAAAAAACAAATCAATAAAGCTGTATTTCTTTCTGCCAAAGGGCAGCTATGCAACGGCGCTGCTGGAGCAGATTGGTTTGTAGGATACCATTAACTTGCAGGCTATCATTATCAATTGATAATGATAGCCCAATACCGACATTAACATCAATTGATGTTAATGTCGCACAAGTTAATGGTATCAGTCGTAGAAATAGCATTTTAAAGAATAAATTGATAGATTTAAATGATGAAAATGAGGATATATCTCATATTTTTTATAGTTATGATTCTGGCTGCATCAGCAGCAATAAGGATTATACCTGTAATAGAGCATAAACACATCATAGGTTTTGATGTCTTTTATCATATGCAGAGCACAGAATCATTGATAGAAAAGGGGCTGTTTGCCTATGATGAATACGGATGTCAGGGCCGCACACTGAATTATCCGCCCGGCTTTCACCTGATTCTTGCAGTTCTTTATCCATTTGGCCTTGGCCTAGTTGTAAAATGGCTGCCTCTGATAATGAGCATGGCAGCCATGATTTCTGTCTTTCTTCTTTCAAGGCATGTCTTCAATGAAAAGGTGGCAATTATTTCCATGATTTTTACGGGACTGAGCATTGATTTTGTTGATGCCACCATAGGCGCAGCGCCGCAGATTGTTGATTTTGTGCTTATACCAATTATCCTTTACCTTATGCTGATGTTCGAAGAAACAAAAAAGAAGAAATTTTTTGTCTCAATATATATCCTGCTTTTTTTGCTTTCTTTTACGCATCCGCTTGGATACATAATTGCATTTTCCACATTGTTTGCCTATTTTTCATTGAAAAGAAACTTTGCTATTTTGGGTGCGCTGATCGCAAACGCCATTCCTATAATTTTATGGTTTGTTGTTTTTTTTCAGGTTTTCACAATTCCTTTATGGGGCGGCGATGCAGCAGCTAAACTGATTTCGTTTGTAGGAATAAATTTTCTTACGCTGGGGATTGCCGGTCTGGCTGTATCAAAAAGAATGAAAAATTTGAATGCAAAAATGATTTATTTGTGGACAGCAGTGATTTTTGCAGGTCTGATGCAATGGATAATAGGCATGAATATACTTTCTATACGCTTCCTGCCCTATCTTGTGGAGCCGCTCAGCATTTTTGCCGGAGTTTTCCTTTTCTGGATGTATCAAAAAAGAAAAATATTTTTTGTCATTGCGCTCTCCATCAGCATTGTTGCTGTCATAATTCCAAGTATAAACAGTATGCAGTACCTGAAGCCAATAATTACTGACAGCGATTTTTCTGCATTTCAATGGATTAAAAACAACACATCAAAAGACAGCGTATTCGCAAATTATGGCGAGCTTTCCGGCATGTACTTTTCGTATTATGCCCAAAGAAAATCGCTTTCATGCCCGTTCCGTGAAAATGCGCAGGGCTCTGAAGAGCGTGGAAAAGCCGCCGATTCAATATACAAGTATGATGACGAAAAAAAGGCGAATGAATATATAAAAAAATTCGGCATAAATTATATATATTTTACAAGAAAAGAGGAAGAATTAATGAAGTGGAAGGGCTTTTACGGATGGAAAAAACTTGAAAACATGGATTTGATTTATAATAACAGCGATGTGAAAATATACAAAACCAAAATCAGCGGTATTTGATTGCCAGCAGCGGCGCAGTAAGAAATCCTATTCCGAAGAATATTACCCAGACTCCCTGAACATTGTAAATGGGGTTGCTTAATGAAATAATGCCCGCATATATGGAAACTATGCCTATCACCGATTCTAGCCAGAATTTCTTTATTATTTTTTTCATGCTTAATCCCTTGCCAGATCTTTCTGTTCTTATGAATGTGAATTTTTTGCCCAGAATAGCCCGTGCAGCAGCTGCAGTAAATGTAACAGAAAGGCCGTAAATCGCAAAAATATAGTAAAAAATTCTTTTCATGGAAATCCTTTTGTCAAGCATCTGAACATAAAGCAAAGCAATAAATGAGCTTAGCGTAAATCCAATCCCGAATATCCATAGTGTGGTTGGCTCGTAAATATGAAATATAGGAATTTTCAATAACAGGTGAGCCACCATTATGAAATCTATCAGCAATATTGCAGGGCCAAGCATGTATGTCATGCACGAAAGGAAGTGCTCCAGTTTTCTCCAGAAGCCCGGTATCTTTAAAATCAGCTTCCATCTCAGCATAAGCGTTCTTGTGGTGCCATGCGACCATCTGGAAACCTGTCCCGCAAGACCGCTGAATGTTTGCGGGAGTAGCCCTTTGCACTCGACAGGATTGATAAATTTTGACGTATAACCCATTGAAAATAATTTTGTGGACAGGTCAATATCTTCCGTGACTGTTTCCTCGGGCCATCCATTGCACGCCTTGAGGGCGCTTTTTCTTATCACGCCGCCTGAGCCGCAGAAAATTGTGAGGTTCCTCATGTCCTTACTTTTGAGTATGGAACCAAAAAACAAATCCCTCATCATCCTTCCGATGCCAGTAATTGCATTTATGCCGTCGTTCCTTTCGGCATTCCTTGTCTGGATAAACGCGATTTTTTCGTCTGCCATAATGGCTTCTATCGAATGCGAAAGAAACGTGGCTTCTGGCTTGTCATCAGCATCAAGCAAAGCGATAAACTCGCCTTTTGAGATGCTTTCTATCCCATTCAATGCCCCTGCCTTGAATCCTTTTCTATGATTCCTGTGAACGTATCTTATTTTGTTTTTTTCGCAGAATTTTTTTATGACATTCAGTTTTTTTTCGTCTGTTGAGTCATCTGCCACAATTATCTCGTATCTGTTTCTTGGGTAATCCTGATTCATGGTCGCTGCCAGCGTCTTTTTTACCACCTCTATCGGCTCGTTGTATATGGGAACATGTATTGTGACAAAGGGGTGTTTTTTCAGTCCTCTGTATTTTATGGACTTCCACTCCATGGAACAGAAAACAGAGTGATATAGGTATATGCTGAACATGGCACAGAGAATCTCGGCGCTTATGAGAATATAATTCATAAAAAGTGCTGCTGCTGTTGTTATTTTCGGGAAGACAAAAATTATTTCATAAGAAAAATACACCATAGACAAAACGAGTATAACACCTAAAACAACAGAGCTTATTCTCATTTTTAACACTTCA
>DATDUE010000077.1:0-2586 GCA_035290505.1 archaeon
TTGAAAAAAAGGAATTTTTAGTGAATGCAGAAATACCGAAAAACATAACGCTTGGCAGCTCGTTCATTATAAAAGCGGGCGTGCAGAATATATTTGGGCAAAGAAAAAATGCCATGGTATCTGTTTTTATGGATGAAACAAATATTGAAAAAGAAGTAACTCTCGATAAGGAAGAAATAAAATATGTTGAGTTCAACATAACAACAACAAAGACAGGCAACAGGAAAATAACGGTTTCCGCGGCAGGCGATGCCTTATATTCCTATTCAGGAAGCATCTATGTATACGAGGAAAAAAAGAAATCCGATTTTATCGGCGATTTATTTGGCGGCATAGCGAAATTCTTTTCTGACTTGTTCGGCGGAATAGGAAAATTGCTCGGTGGCAAATAATTTCAATATCTTATTTCATTGCCATTGTTGCAGACATAGCAACTGATTTTACCTTTTATTGAGCCATTGTCTTTATTTGTGTCTTTGATTTCGCTCTCTGAGATTTTAATTATAACACTTGCAAAATGCGCAAGTATATTCAATCAATTTTCTTCCGCCAGCGCCAAATTTCTCTATTACCTCAACATTTTTTGCCCATTCACTCACTATTTTTTTATCGGATGCCATATTAATCCCTTTAAAAGGGATGTGAAACCTTAAAAACGTCTATATGAAGTGAAATTCATGATTATATCAATTTCCGGAACGCCAGGAACAGGCAAAAGCAAAACAGCAAGAGAATTGGCAAAACTACTTGATGCATATCTCGTGAGCGTTAATTCTCTTATAAAAAAGAAAAAAATAAGATGCGGTTATGATAGGAAGCTAAAATGCAGGGTCATTGACACAAAGAGCCTTCAGAAAGCCGTAGACAGAGAAAAAAAACAAAAAACAAATATTATTGAAAGCCATCTTGCCCACTTCCTGAAGGCTGATTTTGTTGTTATATTGCGCACAAATCCAAAAACCCTGAAGAAACGGCTGGAAAAAAGGAAATGGAGCGCAAAAAAAATAAAGGAGAATGTGCATGCGGAAATCCTCGACGAGATAACCATAGAAGCACTGGAAAGGCATGTAAAAAGCAAGATAGTTGAAATAGACACCAGCATCAGAAGCCCAAAACAAACGGCCTCGCTC
The DNA here is from genome assembly GCA_035290505.1 of archaeon. GTDB lineage: Archaea > Aenigmatarchaeota > Aenigmatarchaeia > GW2011-AR5 > DATDUE01 > DATDUE01. Next base: position 1,131 of record DATDUE010000077.1, read on the forward strand.
ATAAAAAAGCTCTTAAATAATTTTCGTATGCAAAAGAATTATCGTCCGGGAAAAATCGACTGGACAAAGAAATATATTAGATATTTGATTAAGTGATTGATATGTACTCAGGATTAAGAATTGTTTTGCTGCTTGGCTTGCTGACAGCCATATTTCTGGGCATTGGCTTCTTTTTCGCAGGCATGATTGGCATGACCATAGGGCTTGTGCTGTCGTTTGCCATGAGCTTTGTTTCTTACTGGTTTTCTGACAAATTCGTTATAAAGCTCTATGGCGCAAAAAAATCCGACTCAAAGGACTACAAAGAACTTGATAAAATCCTTCAAAGGCTGTCAGAAAAGACAGGGATAAAAAAGCCTTCTTTTTACATAATGAAAACAGATATACCAAATGCATTTGCTACTGGACGAAGCCCGAAGCACTCTGCTGTGGCTGTCACGACAGGATTGATGGATAAGCTAAGCAATGATGAGATAGAAGGTGTGCTTGCCCATGAGATTTCTCATATAGCACATAGGGATACGCTGCTCAACTCAATGGCCGCAACCATAGGCGGCGCAATCACATGGCTTGGGTATATGTTCTACTTTGGCAACGAAGAGAACAGGAGCGCATTGAGCTTTGTCCTGCTTTTTATTTTAGCGCCGCTTGCGGCAATGTTGGTAAGAATGGCTATCAGCAGGAATCGCGAATATTTTGCCGACCATGCGGGCGCACTTCTTTCGAAACCGACCTATCTGGCGAACGCTTTGGAGAAAATACATGATGCTGTGAAGCACAATCCCGCAAAAGGCAACCCCGCTGCTGCGCATGTATTCATTGTAAACCCATTCTCGGCAGGCAGCGTTGCTGGACTTTTCTCAACGCACCCGCCCATGGCTGAGCGCGTGAAAAGGCTGAGGGAAATGAGATAAAGCATAAGAAGATTAATGGCATCAGAATTGTTATGACAGAGGATGTTATAGGAATTAATTATTCTGTATGCGATGCATGCAAGGAAAAATCGGTAAAGGTGGGAAGGGAATCCCTTGGCAAGGATTTTTTTGGAAGGCCGTATGACAGGCTCACTGCTTTCAGGTCTCCATCCAAAGATATATATTTATGCGACATCTGCAGCAGCGAAAAAGATCTTCAGAAGGATTACAGGGACATAAAAAATGAATTTGAAAAGATGAAAAATGTTTGTATGGAAAAAGGCTTCGGGATATCAGAAATAAAAGATGAGACATCCTACGCTTTCTGCCTGCAGAGGCTTGAGGAAATAATAGATGATATGGGCAAAAAGGAATACAGACAGCGGCTTTTAAATATTGAAGATGCCAAGAAACTGAGAGACGATATGTCTGTCTGGGCTTATGATAAAATTTTCAGCGAAGGTGCATTTTAGAATAGAGGTATTTTGAATATGAAGTCGTTTGCTTTTGCAAACTCCTTTAATCAAACACATGAAGAATAA
>DATDUE010000078.1:0-5134 GCA_035290505.1 archaeon
TATGCCGTTTTCGTCTTTTTCTATCAGAACTGTAAATACCTGTTTTTTCATACAAATCACGTAAATCTATAGATATGAGATGATATTTAAAATCATACCACAACCTACATTCATCCTGCGCAGAGCCTATCGTAGTAAACAGCTACGAGCCACTTCCGGATGTAGATTAATATCAATGAATGCGTTTAGGCTGATAATTTTAGCAGCTTTTATCAGCCTAATCAACAAAGCAAATTAGGCTGATAGTTTTAAAAGCAAATTATCTGCCAAAATATTCAGGGAAACTATCATTACTTTTTCTATTCACAGGCACGTAGCAAAGGTCTTCCACAATGTCGCCATTCTTATAGGTTGTTATAGTGCCGCCTTCTGTGTGCTGCTCATCGCTTTTAACTGCCGCAACAAATCTTTTCTGGCCAAGCAATAGCCCGTCTTCGCTGATTTTTTCATATGTTTCATCAAAAGTTTCTTTAATATTAATGAACATATTTTTCAGGTATTTTTTCATTTAATATCCCTCAAAAAATTTTAAGCGCATATCTTGAATCGGGCTTTTTTTCGGTGGTATCATAACTCATTACAATTTCTCCGCCAAGATAGGCTTTGACCGGGCCTTTCTTGCTTACAACTATTGAAGGCATCTCGTTTTTTGACGCGTATTCGGCTGCCCTGTGTTTTGGCTTGCTTCCAGCACCAATATTTACATGTCTTTTGTATGCGATTGGCCTGAGTTTTTTATCAAGAAATACAGCGCCTTTAAGCTCCCCTGCCATATGAAGTATTGGATATAAGTCATAAAAATTGCCTGTTTTGATATCGCTTTCATTCATATAAGTTTCAAATGTTTTTATCACCTCTGCATCGTCTTTTGGCTTTATAAAAGAAGTGTGTTTTTCCATCAAATCTTTATTTCCGAAGATAATAAGAAAATTTGTCTGCTCATCAATGCTCTGATAAAACTGGCTGACCTCTTTGGCCACGTTAAAAGCTTTATTGAAATAATCCGGTATTTCTTTCATATTTTCGACCCCTCCATGATTTTTTTCCTTGATATTTTGTTCTTGCTGTTCATTTCGCCTATTTTTTTGACTATTGAATCTAGCACGCTGTCAGAAGAATTGGCATGGTAGATGTATTTCAGGTGCTTGCTCTCAATCAACTCTCTTTTCACAAAGTTTTTTTTCATAAGGTCGTCCAGGCATGTCCTTATCATCCTTTCCGACATGTTGACAGCTTTTTCTATCTGCCTTACGTCCATTTTTCTTTTCATCAAATTCTTATATATATTCATCTCGCTTGCCGTTAGCTGCAATGAGTTGAGAATACCAACTACCCTGCTGTCAATTGCCTTGATTTTCATGATGATAATTGCAAGGAAGAATATTTAAAGCTATGCAATTTTATTTCATATATATGAAATTATATTTCTTATTTAATTACAGTCCGTTATAATGCACTGATTAAGATTTAAAGCCATTGGCGAGCAATAAGAATTCAAACACCTTCTGTGTTTGACATGAACTGCTAAGCAATTGCCGTAGCGTTCTTTTAACCACATGAGGCATATGCATATTTTAGGTGTTTAAAATGTCAGAAGAACTGGGTATTTCCGCGAAGCGCAGCGATTTCTCCGAATGGTACAACGAGATAGTGAGAAAGTGCGGGATTATGGACATACGCTATCCTGTGAAAGGATTCCCAGTATACATGCCCTGGGGCATGTTCATGATAAAGCAGGTTTCTTCTGCTTTAGAAAGGGAACTGGAAGCTACAGGGCATTTTCCGGTAAACTTCCCTGTCTTGATTCCTGAAAAAAACTTGCAGAAAGAAAAAGAGCATGTGAAAGGCTTTGAGAAGGAAGTTTTCTGGATAACTCATGCTGGCGAAAATAAATTGGATGAGCGATTATTTTTGCGGCCGACGTCGGAGACAGCCTTCTATCCCATGTATTCTTTATGGATTCGTTCGCACGCCGACCTGCCGTTAAAGCTCTATCAGACCGTGCAGGTTTATCGCTATGAGACAAAAATGACAAAGCCGCTCCTTCGCGGCCGTGAGTTCTTCTGGCTTGAGTCGCACACTGCCCAAAAAAGCAATGAGGACGCGGAAGAACAGATAAAAGAGGACATGCAGATAAGCAGGAAGATATTTTCAGAAATTCTCGGCATACCTTTTTTGCTTATGCAGCGGCCTGAATGGGACAAATTCCCGGGAGCTGAATACACTTATGCTTATGATACTTTGCTGCCGGACGGCAGGACAATACAAATAGCGACAACGCATAATCTTGGCCAGAAATTCGCAAAGGCATTTGATATAAAATTCAGCAATGATTCAGGCATAGAGCAATTTGTTTACCAGACCTGCTTCGGTCCGGGCGTTTCTAGGATTGCCGCAGCCATAATAGCCGTTCACGGCGACGATAAAGGTCTTGTTCTGCCTCCAGGCATAGCGATAAACAATGCTGTAATAATCCCGATAATGATAAAGGGCCATGAAGAAGATGTCCTGAAAAAATGCCAGGATGTTTATGATAATCTGAAAAAATATCCGCGAATAAGGGCTTGCGTTGATTTGAGAGGCCATCGCCCGGGCTTCAAGTTTAACGAATGGGAAATGAAAGGCGTGCCGCTGCGCATAGAGATAGGGCCGAAAGATGTTGAAAATAATCAATTGACCGCTGTCAGAAGGGACACCGGCGAAAAAATACCGATTAGCATAGATGAAAATATAGGTGAAAAGATATCAGGAATATTTGACAGGATATTTGATAATCTCAAGGAAAAGGCCGAGAAGAGCTTCAAAGAAAGAATTTTTGAGGCAAAGGCATTTGATGACCTGAAAAAATGCGTAGAGCACGGCTTTGTGAAAGTGCCTTTTTGTAGCATAAAGAAAGAAGGCGAAGCCTGCGCCGAGAAGATAGAAAAAGAAGCAGGGGCAAAAATAAGGGGCATTCTGTTTGGCAGCAAGGAAAAGCCCCATGGTTCCTGCATTGTTTGTGGCAAGGACGCGAAGTATGTAATCTATGCTGCGAAGGCTTACTAATTTACTTTCGTTTCTGAATGCTTAAAGAAACGAAAGCGGATGCCCATTGCTTTAGCGATGGGAGGCATCACTTAAAAAGTTTTCTGAAATAGCTTTTACAATGTCAGAAATTTATGTTTCACCGCTAATTGAAAATGACAAAGAGATAATTCCAGAATTTTGGTTGGGGGGTGTTGAATACAGAAAGGATAAAAAAGGTGATGCGTTTTCTGTTGCTGAATATAATGCTCAAATTCAATTGCCGACATTGGCAGAGCTAAGGCACGCTTATTTTGACAAGGCTGACGGCAATTTTATTTCTCCTGAATACAGAGAAAGCGTTTTTTCTAATCATGGCAAAGGTGAATGGACTTCTACATTCCTGCAGGATGGCACAAAAGCTATAGAAAGGCCTGAAAATATTGTTTATAGAAAAGGAGTATGGATAGCAGAAGGCGGCAAAATTATTCGAGTTGAGCTTCCGCCTAGTGGCTGGGCTCTTGAATACGACAAGCCAACAGGCTTTCCAAGCAGGACTTCTCATAAGAAAGAAGATGCTAAAGAAATCTTTGGCAACGACACATCATATTTTTATCATGTAGACAGCAGCTTAAGGGCTGTGATGCGGTGTTTCTACCTCTACGATCTCGGACCGTTCTTTATCGGTAGGGTGCCAGGAAGGACTTTTGGCGGGGATGAGGACTTCAGGCCTGATTATAGGGCTTCGAATGTTGGGGGCCGTGAGTGCCGCAGGCAGAAATAGCTATCAAAATCTTATATAAATCTGCCTGCTATAATTATTTATGCCATCGAAAAAATGCCCTCATATTTCCCCGATACTGGAATGCACAGCAGGCGGCGACGGGCATATCGGCTGTCTTGACCATAAATATCACAGAGATTGTTCTCATCGGCTTAGGTTCAAGAAACAAAGCAAGGAAAAAATAAATGATGATATTGTAGAGATTGGTTTTTGAATGTTATAAAAAGATTTTATGGTTACTTTCCGCATGGACAAAAAAAATATTCTGATTTACAATGCCTAAAAAAGAATTGGAGCAGAAACAAAAATCTCTCGGCTTGTTTATATGAGTATGCGAGGCCTTGATGATTCAGGCTTTGCTTCCCATTCTTTTGAACTGCTCTTTGACTGCGGCTATCTCAAGCTTTATCAGGATTTTGACCATCTCGTTTTTTTCGTTTATTTTATATAGCCGGGTGTTTCCGTATTTCCTTGTTTCCTGAAGCAATCCATTTCTTTCCAGCAGCGGCCAAATCATGTATAATGTCGGGCGCGAGATTTCAGAGCCTTCGGCTATCTCTTCTTTTGAGTAGTCGAGCGCCCTGTTTTCAATCATAAATTCAAGGGTTTTCCTGACAGACGCATCCATTAAGTCCGCTATTTTCGGTTTTAGTATCGTTTCCATAAATAAAACACCTATTGATTATAGAAAAAGCAAAGTATTAAAAGCTTTATTTCGTATGTAAAGCATATGATACATGAGAAAAGCGACGAAGAAATAAAAGCATGGATTTTATATAAGCTGGCGAAGCACGGTTATTTCCATGGAAGGCATACCGATTTTGAGAATATCGCGAAAGGCTTCAAGCCGCAGCATTTGGGAAAGCTGGGGCATAAAAGAATAGGCAAGCTTGCTCATGAGCTTATTAAAGAAGGCTTCATAGTCAGAAAGCCCACTTCTTATGGTCTGCATGTCTATCTTAATTCATCAAAGTCAAAGGAAATAAAAGAATTCATTAAGAGAGTTGTTGGTATTGACATATGAAGCGCAGAAGGGAGTTACATACCAGCCATAAAAGGCTTTATGAACTTTTGTTTTTTCTTTAAGCTATGGACTATTATATTGAAAATCCTGAGAAGCTTAATGGCCAGCCAAAAAGAACTATTGCTGATTATGTGGAACAGAATGGTATTTTGGTCCCGAAAAGATATGATTCCCTGAAAGAAGCAAGGAAATCCCACAAGCCTATTTTATTAAGAAGCGAACACCCGCAGGATTATGGCGGAGCTTCGGGTTTGATGGATAGCTTCAGGCTGTCGGGATTATTGCTTCATGGAGGAAAGAAAAAATTTGGAAACATAAAATTC
>DATDUE010000079.1:0-6853 GCA_035290505.1 archaeon
TAGCAGAGGAAACAATAAAAAAATATAGGAAAGAAATCAGAAGTGCAATAAAATAATACTGAAATATTTATTTCTTCATTGTTCCCAGCGCGTCAACGATATCCGACTTCGTGACAATGCCGACAAGCCTGTTGCCTTCAACAACAGGCAGGCGGTCGATTTTGTGCCTGTTCATGAGCTTCGCTGCAGCAGAGATATTCTCCTCTTTTTCTATTGTAACCACACCGCCCTGCATGAATTCGGATATTTTTTTGTCCTGTATTTTTGCGAAGCCCGCATTTTCATTGCCTTTTATTACGCTTTCTACCAGCGAGAAAAAATCCCCGGATTTTATTCCTGAAAAAACATCAATGAGCTTCACTATGTCACTCTGCGTGACAATGCCGAGGATATTGTTCTTGCTGTCCACGACCGGGCAGCCGCTTATCCTGTTTCTGCTCAGGATTTTTATCGCTTTTTTTGCCGTATCGCTTTTCTTTAGCGTTATTGTTTTCCTGCTCATTATATGGCGGATTTTCATGATTTATAGTTTGTTTTGGCATAATTTAAACTTAAAAACTTTCCCAAATATAAAAGCCAGTGATAATATGGCTGAAGAAACGAGAAAAATGGTCAGAATGCTTGCCACGGACATAAGCGGCGAGATGAAATTAGGCAGGGCTCTAAGAAAAATAAAGGGCGTGAGCTTCATGTTTTCTAATGCCGTCTGCATATCAGCCGGAATAGACAAAAACAAAAAGATAGGCGATCTCGGCGAAGAGGAATTAAAAAAAATAGAGAGCTTGGTGAAAAGCCCGCAGATGCCGCCATGGATGCTTAATCATAGAAGGGACATAGAAACAGGGAGCAACCTACATTTTATCGGCCCAGCACTCGACTTAAAGAAAAGAGAGGACATAAATCTTCTGAAAAAAATGCACTCATATAAGGGCGTCAGGCATGAATTAGGGCAGCCTGTTCGCGGGCAGAGGACAAGAAGTTCTTTCAGGACTCATGCAACCGTTGGAGTCAGCAAGAAAGCAATAAGGCAGCCGGCAAAGAAGGAAGCAGAAAAGAAATAGGTGAATGGAACTTGGCTATCAGATATTATGAATGCGGTTTATGTGACTGTGCTTTTATAGGCAAAGAAGCGACAGAACACAGAAGGATAAATGAGGAAAATAAAAAAGATTATACGGGATTAACGCCCGATGATTTGAAAGGGGCTTATGAAAAACCGAAAGCAAAGGAAGAGCTGACGGAGTGTTTGTAATGGCAAAAATCGGAGAAACATACTGGTCTTTGATTGACAATAAATTCAGGAGAGTTAGAGTGGAAAATAAAAAAACAAACAATGACGGCGTTAGATGCTACGAGGTTGAGATTGTTTTTGACAAATACCTGAGCGGCAAAAGGCAGGTTCCAGAAAATTCTCTTTTTGAGGAAATACCGAGGTAAAAATATGGGACATCCGAAAAAGCAGAAAAAGAAATACGAGCGGCCGAGAAAGCCGTACGACAAGGTGCGAATTGAGAAAGAGAAAAATATTCTGCATGAGTTCGGGCTTCGCAGAAAGAAAGAGATATGGCGGGCTGAAGCTATATTGAGAAACTACAGGAGAAGGGCCAGGGAGCTGCAGGCGCAAAAAGACGAGAAAAAGGAAAAAGAGATGTTCGAAAAACTGAAAAAAATGGGGCTTGTAAATGACGATGCAAATATCGAGGATGTGCTGGGGCTGACATTGCATGATTTATTGTCAAGGAGACTGCAGACAATAATATACAAGAAAGGCATGGCATTCACGCCGAAGCAGGCGAGGCAGCTCATAGCTCATGGCCACATAAGACTGGAAGGCAGAAAAGTAAACTATCCCAGCTATCTTGTCAAAAAGGGAGAAGAGGACTTGATAGAAATAGAGCAACTGAAGAAAAAAATAAATAAGGAGATTGGAGCTGTATGAACTATTGGAGAAATATATGTAGCGTTCTTTCAAACATCTCATATTTTATAAATGAAAATGATTGGAGATGTTTAAAATGAAAGAACGATGGGGAATAGTGCATATTTTTTCGTCAATGAACAATACTATTGTGCATATGACAGACATGACAGGCGCCGAGACATTCGGCATATGCTCGGGCGGAATGGTCACGGATAAAGACATGAACAAGGGCAAGCCGTTCACGGCAATGCTCGCCGCGCGAAAGGTGGCTGACGCAGCGAGAGAGCAAGGCATAACCCATATTCATATAAAAATCAGGGCGCCTGGAGGTATAAAGTCAAAGATACCCGGCCAGAGTGTGCAGCCTGCAATAAGGGCTTTGGCAAGGGCAGGCTTCAGGATAGGCAGCATAGAGGATGTCACGCCCATACCGCATGACGGGTGCAGGAAGAAAGGCGGACGAAGGGGAAGAAGGGTTTAAATATTGTATTTGATTAACATATGATGCCTACACTCAAAAAAATTATTGTTAATGGAAGCAGATAAATGAATTTAAATAATATACGAATTATGGTTTTTGTTATGAAGCTAAATGTTATAGAAAAATCAGACAGCAAAATGGTTTTTTTATTGAGCGATACAAACCCTGCTTTTGCCAATGCACTCAGAAGGGTTATGTCATTTGAAGTGCCTGTGATGGCCATAGAGTTTGTGGACTTTGACAACAATACATCAGGGATGTTTGACGAGGCAGTTGCCCACAGGCTAGGGCTGATACCGTTGGTTTTTCCCGACACATATAATCTGAAAGACGAATGCAAGTGCGGAGGCAAGAGCTGCTCGAGATGCGAAACTGTTTTTGTTCTTGACAAGGAAGGGCCATGCACGGTCAGGGCTTCGGACATGAAAAGCACTGACGATGAGGTAAAGCCATTGGACGGCAACATACCAATTGTTGAGTTGCTTGAGGGGCAGAAAATTAAATTTGAAGCAGTGGCGCAGCTGGGCTTTGGCAGGGAACATGCAAAATGGCAGGCTGCCAATGTCGGGTACAAATATTCGCCAATAGTAAAGGCAGGCGATGACTGCAGCGAATGCATAAATGTCTGCCCCGTGAATGTTTTCGAGAAGAAAGACGGCAGGGTGCGCGCTGCAAGGGCGGAAAACTGCATACTCTGCATGAAGTGCACCGAGTTCGGTGCAACCGTTAGCGCTGACGAAAACAAGATAATTTTTTCTGTTGAATCCGTATCAGGCTTGGCTCCAAAACAAATTTTCGAGAAGGCACTGGATGAATTGGAAAAGCGCTCGGAAGAATTCATAAAAGATGTCAAGAAAGAGCTGAAGTGAAGTTATAAACAAAAAAGTGTGGGGGAAGGGAATTTCATAAGCCCTCGCATAATATTTGCGAAGCCAATATTTTCTTTGTTTCCCAAGGCTTTTTTCTTTTTTAAAGAAAAAAGGCTTTTTTGAACCCTCGAAGGCACTAAGCCACAGGATTTCTTTTTTCATAAAAAACAGCAAAGCTGCTTTTTCAATACTTAAGCAAACTTAAGTCCTGCCCCTTTGGCCAGATTCCCAGACCTTTTCTTAAAGGTGTCTTGGGTACCCCCACATAAAATATTCTTGTTTTGAATCTTATTTAACTTTATAAATGTTTTCTGTCAATAAGAAAGCCATGAAACCCACAGGTCCTACGGATGAAAATCTGAAAAAGCTCATAATTGCTTTTGAAAAACAGAAAAATGAGCAGGGCAGAAAGATAGCCAAAATGCTGGCAAAGCCAAGAAGAAAGAAAAAGGCAGTGGCGCTAAGCCAGATAGAAGGGAATATTGCTGCCTACAATGTTGTTGCCACAGGCGAGATGAAAAAGCCCTCAAATGTTTATGCGTGGAAGTTCTCTAAAGGAGCAAAAGAAAAGATAGAGAAGGCGGGCGGCAAGTGCCTTGATATTGAAGAGCTGTTAAAAGAGAAAAAAGAGGTAACGGTATTATGAGCGCAATAATTGACGGAAAAAATGCGGTGCTTGGCAGGGTTGCATCGCATACGGCAAAGCAGCTGCTCAAAGGAGAGGAAGTCGCAATCTGCAACGCTGACAAAATTATAATCACAGGCAGGAAAAAAGATATAGTAAATAAATACCTTGCAAGGCGCAGAAGAGGAAGCCCTCAGCACGGGCCGTTTTTTCCGAAAAATTCCGATGCAATAGTGAGAAGGACGATAAGGGGCATGCTTCCAAAGACAAAAAAAGGCAGGGAGGCATTAAAAAAGCTGACTGTAATAAAAGCGGCAAAGGAAAACGCAAAGCAGCTCGAAGAAAAAGAGATAAAAACAGCATACATCACAGTCGGCGAGCTGGCAAAGACGCTGGGCGGTAAATAATTATGGCTTCAAAAAAAACAAAGGCAGAAAAAAAGAAAAGGATTGTCGTAGTCATTGGCAAGAGAAAAAAGGCAGTTGCCCGCGCTGTCGCAAGGGAAGGCAGCGGCAGGATAAGGATAAATGCCGTGCCGATAGAGATGTTCAAGCCAAGATACGTGCAGATGAGGATAAAGGAAGCGGTGATGCTCGCAGGCGATGCCGCAGGCACAGTAGACATTGATGTCAATGTGAAAGGCGGCGGTGTATGGGGCCAGGCAGACGCGGCAAGGACAGCGATAGCAAATGCCCTGGTTTCTTTTACAAAAGACGAGAGCCTGAAAAACACTTATATTGACTATGACCGCTCGCTGCTCGTATCCGACGCCCGCAGGACAGAGCCGCACAAGCCATCCCGCTCCACAGCAGGGCCTAGAAGAAGCAAGCAACAGTCAAAGAGATAAAAAGATTTCGATGGCTATAAATGATAATCCAGGAAAAACAGCCAATGAAATAGCTATGATATTCAATAAAAAGAAACTGTATTCACAGATAAGATTTTTATGCAAAAAAGGCTATTTAAAAGCAGAGGGATATCCGATGAAATTATACATAACAGAAAAAGGGTTGAATGAAATAAGAGAGGTGGTTATGTGATCATACCGATCCGTTGCTTTCAGTTGTGGTAAGCCGCTCGCTGGCTTGTGGGAAAAATACAAGGATTTGGTGGAAAAAGGCGAAAGCCCGAAAAAGGTTTTGGATGAATTGGGCATAGAAAAATACTGCTGCCGGGCGTTATTCCTTACACACAAGGATCTGATAAAGGACATCGCGAGATTCAGGGTTTAAATTTTTTGTAGGTTAATTCTCACCGAAACGCTTAAAAGCCGCAAATCTTTAAAAGGCGTGCATGCAAGGATTCAATGTGATATCTATGTCAGTCATAGCAGAGCTCGAAAGAGAATTATTTGAAGGCGTCAAGGATGGCAGGCGTGAAGCTATACAGGAAGCGCCTTATTTAGCAGAAGAAGCGAGACTGAAAAACCCCAATTACAGAGCCATGAATGAAATGCCTATAAAAATAAAGCCGCTGCCGCCATCTACTTTGGGCGCTACAGGCGTGCTGCCTGATGGCACAGTTTCAGAAGTTTCTGTAAACAGGATGATACCGTATATATTTGGCTATATTGCCAAAAAATACAACAAGAGCAGGGAATGGGCAAAGAAGAAAGTTTATGACATGGCAAAGCTTACCACAGAGCACGAGCTTGCCCATGTTTTATCATCTTACGTCGCAAAGGGAGAGGAATTCAACAAAAAATCAGTGGATTTAATGGAGACAATTTCAACCTATGCCAAGCACCGGGTTGCAAGACGCCTGGGCAAAAACAAGAAGGCCGAAATGATAGAGAATACAAATCCCTATCCTGTTTCATGGAAAATAGGAAAGATGGCTGATAAAGTTCCATACAAAAGCGAAAAAACAGGAAACGAGGGCTATCCAGCGCTTATTGAGGATGCTCAGAGCGAGCCTTTCTACAAGCCGATGTGGAGATTATCAAAGCAGTCGGCAAAAAAAGCAATTGGATACTTCAAAGGCAGCGGCGTGCCATCTTATGTGCCTGCTTAAGGTTTTTTATAGAAAAATATTTTGATTATTATTAATAAGAACTAAACGAGTTGTCATTTAATGAAATAATCAGCTTATAACAATCCTGTTCTTGCCCTTGAATTCGCCGCCGTCTTTTGTTTCGCTTGGCAACTTACCTTGGCGCAGCAGCTCTATTTCCTTCAATGCCTTGGTATGCAGGTTGCTGTGCAGCTTCAGTTTTCTTCTTGTGTCAAATGAGTGCTGGCAGCGCTCGCATTTGTAAATTCCTGTATTGGGCTTTGATTTTTTTATTTTCCCCTTTTTCATGAATTTAATAACTCATTAAAATTATTAAAGCATTCAATCGATTAAAATCATTGATGCTTATGCTGCTTTCCGAGAAATATGAGCCAAAGACAAGAGAGGAATTATCAGGGGATATTCATATTGATAAAATCAAAAGCTGGGTAAAAAACCGGAAGAGAGGGTGCGGGCTTATTTTATGGGGGCCTTCAGGCAGCGGAAAAACAACGGCAGTAAAAATAGCAGCCAGAGAGCTTGGATACCGGATAATCAATACAGAAAAAAATGGCGACATATCAGGAATTTTCCAAAAAAACATATTTGGCCAGCAAAATATGATAGTTATTGACAGCGAAAGCAGTAATCTGAAGAAAACCATAGAAGAAAGCAGCTGCCCTTTGATAATCATAACAGAAAACGCCTATGAGCTTAACAAGGAAACAAGGGCGCTGTGCGACATGATTGAATTCAAGAAAATTTTAGTCAGCGATCTGATAGCGATAACGAAAAGAATATGCAATGCCGAGAATTTTCTTTACGAAGAACCAGCGCTGAGCCACATAGCAAGGATAAGCAACGGCAATGCGCAGGCAGCGATAACGGCTCTTGATATTTTAAAGCCAAAAATAACAAATGAAGCGGCAAAAAATCTTCATAGTATGGACTATTATAATATGATT
>DATDUE010000080.1:0-2171 GCA_035290505.1 archaeon
CAGCTGCGAAAGCGGCGGCCTTACATAGGGCTCATCAATCATCCCGAGCATATGCATTGCAACATGCGTAGAAATCGGGTTCTTGTATGAATCGTTTTCTATCACATATTCTTTTTTGCCTATTTTCATTCTTGTATTCAGCTTCATGCCTATTATTTCATTGAACGGCCTGATTTTTTCGTCAATTTTTTTTGCATTATCGTAATCCTTGTTTTTCAAGGCGTAGCATAAATTTTTCACTTCTTTTGGAAATATATTGCTCGTGACGGACACGACGCCATCTGCATCTATTTCAGGATTCGACATCATTTCATACGTGTTCGGGTCGTCGCCTGAAAGCATTGTATAAATTATTTCATGCTCATTTGCAAGCCCTCTTGTATTGAGCCATATATCCCTGTTTCCTGTGGCGTCTTTTACTATATCTATTCCTAAATCTTCTGCCATTGCTATTCTTGTTATTGGGTTTATAGAAGGATGACCCCTGCCGGGAACATCATAAGCTATTATTCTTATGTCAAAAATATCTGCTATACATCTGAAATGGTTGTATATCCCTTCCTGCGACGGCCAGTTATAATAGCCTGTTACATGAAGCACGCCGTCAGCGCCGATACTATATGCATGCCTCGTCGATTCTATGGCTTCTTTCGTGCTGTTCGAGCCGCAGCCAGAAATCATGGGTTTTTCATAAATTCTCGCTATACGGATGCCTTTTTCATTTATTTCTTTGTGCTCTTCCCATGTCAGAGTAGGGCTTTGTGCGGTAGTGCCGCAAAAAAGAATGTTGTCAATATATGCGCACTGAAAGCGAAGATTCTTTTCGAAGGATGCCCAGTCTATTTCCCCGTTGCTATGCATCGGGGTTATTAACGCTGTCGTTGCACCTTCAAAATTTCCTGTGTATGACATCAGGTAAAATATAAAGGAAAACTATAAAAAATCAAATCCTTTTGTTATGCCTTCTGAGAAATACAGATTTAGCCTCGAACTGCTTTTTGTAATTCATAATATTTTTCCTTATTTCGCTGCATTCTGCATCTATTTTTTCAATTGCCTCGTCTATTTGCTGAAGCAACTGCTCCTTGTGCTGGACTATCTCCTTTTTTGTGAGCGATTTTTCGTTCTTCGAAAGCTTTGCTATTTCTCTTTCTATGTTGTGCAGGTTTTTCCTTGCCTCTTTTAGGTGCATGATTAAAATTGAACAAAAAACAATAAATGCTGCTTAAAAACTTTTTGCCAGCTATTAATTTCATGAAACACGATATAATGACAAAAATATTCCTAGTGATATTCGTGATTGCGCTGTCCTACCTGATACTGAGCCTGACCATAACTCCCTTGCTTGTGAGACAGCCAAGAAGCATGATTGACATGATGGGCTTTTCCCAGCAAAGCGTTCTGCCCAATACGCTGGCATTGGTGATAGCTCTTGGAATAGGCTTCTTTTTGTCTCTCTACCTGAAAAGCCCCAAGCAGACAACAGAAAGAGCCAACTACAGGAAAATAGCCCTTTCCGTGGTAAAGAAAAAATTGTCTGATGACGAGAAAAAGATGCTAAAGCAGATAGAGCGCGCCGGCACAATAACACAAGACTCGCTGCGCGCCCGCCTTGGCTGGAGCAAGGCAAAGGTTTCAACGATTTTAACGCGCCTTGACAAGATGAATCTTGTGCAGAAAGAGCGACAGGGCAAGACTTATAAGATATTTTTATCGAAGGATTTGCAATAACCGTTTTAAACCGTTCCATAGGCAACCTAGTTATTTGGGCTTGGACATATAATTATTGGTGATGAACATGGCAAGAAAGCAAAATAACGCCAACATTATGACCGTGCTTGCTGTTATAGCAGCAATCGCTGTCGTGGCTGTTGTTGCTTATGCAATAGGGCAAAACAGCTATCAGCAAAACTACGGCATGATGCAGAGCTATGGCAGGGCAAATATGATGGGTAGTGGGATGATGTCAGGCAATATGATGCAGGGAATGATGGGTAGTGGAATGATGAATGGCAGAAATTCCATGATGAACAGCGGAATGCATGGCGCTGATGATATCGAATGGATGAGAAATGAAATGAAGGAATACATGAATCTCAGCGACGAGCAAATTAACAACATGATAGAAAGCTGCCCGATGATGAAAGGTATTTGATTTATTTTTGTTTTTT
>DATDUE010000081.1:0-2671 GCA_035290505.1 archaeon
AAGATACCTCATCAAATTTCTTTTGTATTTTTCAGGCGGATTGCGCTCCCTTACAAGGCGGCTGTATTCTTCCATAATTTCTTTTTTAGAAATAAAAAGCCCCTTTAATTCCGCGAAAATCAAAGGGTTTGCGAGCGCGGCGCGTCCTACCATCACGCCCATCAAATCAGAAAACTTCTCTACGTCCTCGCGCGTTTTTATGTCGCCGTTGGCCACGATGTTTTTTCCAGTGTTTTTTAATTCCTCAAGTATTGACCAGTCAGCTTTTTTTCCATAGGACTCGTCGCCGTGACGCGCATGCACAATAAAAAAATCAGCATCAACCTTATTTATCAGATTCAGGTAGACCTTCTTTTCTTTTTCGTAACTATTCAAACCAAGGCGCATTTTTACGCTTGCTCCGTAGCCGTGATCTTTTATAACATCAATCACTTTCTGGGTTTTTGCTATGCGTTTTATCATAGCGCAGCCAAGCCCGTCCCTGACAAAATTTTCCGACGGGCAGCCGAGATTGAGGTTGAAGCCGGCAAAGCCTTTTTCCGGGCTGAATCCTGAAAGAAATTTTTCAAGTAACTCAGCATTATTTCCTATAATCTGTATTGCTGTCGGCATTTCGTCATACATCTTTATTCTCTGCAGCGTCGAGGCGTTTCTCTTTTCCAAGGCCTCGATTCTCGCCATTTCCGTGAATGTTAAATCTGCATTACACACGGAGCGAAAGCAGGAATCGGTTACATCCTCAATTGGCGCGAGCATGTAGAGGAATTTTTTTGCCATAAATCATTAGATAATGCATCATTATTAAAAACTTTTGAATTATTACCATATAATCAAAAAGAGGTTCTTGCAATAGAACGCCAGGTTATGAGAAGCTATCCGATTGGAAAAGAGCCAAAAGATGAGAGATATGTTGTTGTGCCTGGTTTTGTAAAAATCTACATGCAGGAAACAGAAGATCCGGAATTGAAAATATCAGAAGTCGAGTCTGTTCCTGAATCAGCTTATACTGAAATCGAACAATTGATAAGAAAAATAGAATATAAAGGCCATATTGAATTTTTTAAGTGATGACAAAAACAATCTATTTCTTTGTTACTTTTTCCTCTTTCATGATTTTTTTGGCAATCAGGAAAACCACAAGAGCTATTATTATAAAGTTTATCAGTTCCTCGACAAAAGCCCCGAGGCCAAGCACTATCGGGCCCAATATAAAAATACTCTGATGACCAAAAACAAATATTTATACCTTGATTGACATGTTTGTTTTTCATGGGCAACGGCATGAACGGAAAGGTTGTTTTGATAACAGGCGCGACGTCCGGCATCGGCAAAGCAACGGCCATAGGTTTGGCAAAAATGGGCGCAAAGATAGTCTTTACATACAGGGACAGGAAAAAAGGTGAGGAGACAAGAAAAGAGATTATTGACGAAACAAAAAACAGCGACATTCATTCCATCTACTGCGACCTTGCCTCGTTCTATTCAATAGGAAAATGCTGCGATGAATTCATTGAGAATTACGGGCGACTGGATGTGCTGATAAACAACGCAGGTTTGTGGAACATGAATGAAAGAAAATCCAGCGACGGCACAGAGGAGACATTTGCCGTGAACTTTTTGGCGCCGTTTTTAATGACAGAGCTGCTGCTAGACACACTAAAAAAGAGCGGCCCGTCGCGAATAATAAATGTCAGCTCTGCCCTGCACAAGGGAAAAATAAATTTCGACGACATTGAGATGAAAAACGAATACAACGGCATGAAAGCCTATGCCCAGTCAAAGCTGGCGGTCATACTTTTTACAAGGCTGCTCGCGAAAAATCTGGAAAAAGACGGAATAACTGTTAACTGCCTTCATCCTGGTGTTATTGCAACAAACATAATACGCGACAGGGGCAAGGCCATCCGTTTTCTTTCCAGATTGCTTTTCAAGAGCCCGAAGAACGGAGCCCGTACATCCATTTATCTGGCAAGCTCGGATGATGTAAAAATCACGGGCGAGTATTTCTCAAACAAAAAAATTGCCAAATCCTCAGAAGAGTCAAAAGACATGGAAACGGCAAAGAAACTGTGGGAATTAGCCGAAGAATATGTAAAAATAAATGACAATAATTAAAATTTATTTCTTCCTTGCAAACTCCACAAAAGCTATAACAATGCTGACAACAATGATGCCAATTATAACCAGTGAAAGATTTTCTTTCACAATCGGGACATTGCCTAAATAAAATCCTGCCAAAAGAAACGCAGCAACCCATGTAATGCCGCCTGAAACATTATAGCTCAGGAATTTTTTGTAGCTCATCTTTCCTATGCCAGCCACGAACGGCGCGAATGTGCGGATTATCGGTACAAAACGGGCAAGAAATATCGTCTTTCCGCCGTATTTTTCGTAAAATTGATGAGCTCTATCAAGATATTCTTTCTTAAGATATCGAGATTTTTCCTTGAAAAGCCTCTCGCCGAACTTGTTGCCTATCCAATAATTAACCGTGTCGCCGAGTATAGCTGCGGCGACCAGAACAAAGAACAGGTAAAAAATATTCAGCTGACCGCTTATAGAAAGCAAGCCAGCGGCAAAAATCAATGAGTCGCCCGGCAGGAAGGGAGTTATAACAAATCCTGTCTCAAGGAATATTATAAGGAATAAAATCAGATAAATTAAAATCCCA
>DATDUE010000082.1:0-7643 GCA_035290505.1 archaeon
CGACATCCGCATGATGAATTTTGAATGCGGCTGCTCTCTGGTAGCGATGGGAAGGCATATTACGGAGACACGGGCATTGTGCAAAAAACACAGGGCATCACGTTAACATAGCAGTTATAGCTGACCAACTTAATATTCTGGATATTACACAAGTTGGTCACATATAGTGGAGCAAGATATAATATCGGATTCTTTACTTGGTCCACTATAAATCATAGGGTATTCTGAACATGCAAATAAAAGTCTTTTTCTTATTAATAGAAAATACTTGTTTTCTTTTGGTAAAGCTTTTCTTTTACAAAAGAAAAGGTTTAGTGGATGGGGAGAGATTTGAACTCTCGACCTCTACGTTTCTGATAATATGCCTATCTGTTCTTTAGGACAATTCACAAAACGAAGTTTTGTGATTGTAGCACAAATCTTTGATTTGATGCTACATACAAAGACCTTTAAGCCGACTGACGCACCTTTGGTGCGTCATACGACATACGAAGGGATTTGTTTATCAGCGTAGTGCTCTACCAAGCTAAGCTACCCATCCAGATAAATTCGGTTTATGAAATACTTATTTAAAACCTTTTATTTAAATTGTTGGAATGCAGTTCTGTAAATGCGGTTCGATAATGCTCCCTTCTGGGGGCAGACTAAAATGCCGCTCGTGTGGTGCCGAGGCCTCAGTTGAAGAAAGCGATAAAATAAAAAGCACAACAAAAAAAGAAGAAGTCATAGTCATAGAAAAAAATGAGACATCACTGCCGGAAACAACAAAAGAATGTCCCAAATGCGGCAACAAGAGAGCTTGCTGGTGGCTTATTCAGACAAGGTCATCAGACGAGCCGCCCACGCAATTTTTTCGCTGCACAAAATGCAAGAATGTGTGGCGCGAATACAAATAAACTTTTGCAACTTCATCAATAAAAAGATTATTCCAGAAATTCTTCCTTGAACCGCTGGTAGAAATTCTTTTCCTCAAAGGCGGCTATCTTTATGGGCTCGCCTTTTTCTATGATGAATTCATTCTCGCCTTTCATGTATTCCCCTTCATGCCCGTCAATTATGACAGCACATTCGCCGTGCCTTATTTTGACATATATACTCTTGCCAGCAGGAATAACCATGGGCTTTATTTTTGAGAAGAACGGGTAGAGCGGAACGATTTTTATCACATCAAGATTTGGGTCAATCAGCGAGCCGCCTGCTGACGCAGAATAAGCCGTAGAGCCTGCGGGCGTTGAAAATAATATCCCGTCCCCGCGCATCTCAAAATTGACATCATCAATTGTGAATTCTATGTTCAGTATTTTCGACGGACGCTTCCTCGCAAAGACAATCTCATTTATTGCCATTGTCATTGATTTATGCAATATTCTGGCAAACCTGCCCTTTTTTGTTCTTGTGCATTTCAGCCTCATTCTTTCTAGGAGAAAAAAATCCTTTTTATGGAGCCTGCTTAAATTCTCAAGAAATTCCTTGAAGTCGCATGTGCACAAAAAGCCATGCCCCTCGATTTTTACAGGCAGTATGGGCACCTTTGAATAGGCAGCTGTCCTAAGAAACGTCCCGTCCCCGCCGATGGTTATAATCAAATCGCCGTCAAATTTCTTTATCGGTGTCCCTAATTTCCTGAAGCGTATCGCTGTCGAAGGGTCAAAATGTATGTCATCTATATATTTGCCCAGCTCCTTTCCAGCTTTCATTGCCATCTTCAGCCCCAGCTTGTTCTGCTTCGCCACAATTAGTATTTTTTTTATACGGGTCATTGTTTTTTCTCCAGAATGCCTTCTATATATGAAATATCCTTTATTATATAATCTGCTTTCATTTCCCTTGCTTCCTTTTTCTTCAGCACACCTGTCAACACAACAGCGATCCTTACTTTTGCTTTTTTTGCGGCAATTACATCATTGGGCGCGTCGCCGATGTATAAAATTTCTTTTTTGCTTATTTTCATCTTTTTCATTATTTTGTTTATCATTTCCGGGTTTGGCTTCGCTTCTTTAACATCGTCGCCTGATAAAATGACGCTAAAATACTCTTCAAGGGCAAATTTCTTAAGTATGCTAAAAAGCGTATCTTTGGTGGCGCCTGAAGCCAGCGCTAGCGTATATTTCTTTTTTAATTTTCCCAATTCCTTTTTTGCCCCTGCCATCAATCTTATCTTTCTTATGAAATTTCTGCCTGTTATTATTTTTTTATATTCGTCAAAGATTTTATCTATATCCCCGTGAAAGATTTCTTTCAATATATGTTTCGGGTGCTCGCCAAAGTGGTGCAATATCTCTTCTTTTTTTATTTTGACGTTGTGTTTTTTGGCGAGTCGTTCAAATACGTGTTCGTAAGCGCTATTCGAATCGACAATCACGCCGTCAAAGTCGAAAATTATGACTTTGATTTTGTTCATAGTGGACTGGACGGGATTTTCACAAGCCGTTTTTCATAATATTGCATCTTTGATGCCTTTTTTTTCTTTGTTTCCCAAGGCTTTTTTCTTTTTTAAAGAAAAAAGGCTTTTTTGAACCCGTAGTCTCCTCCATGCCATGGAGGCATCATACCGAGATTTCCCAGCAAATCCAAATCTTCGTGTAATATTCTTTATATGTTCTTTGGGACATACAAAGACCTTTCTTACAAGAAAGGGATTTGTGTTTAGACCACCAGCCCATTATTTTATATATTTATCTGAACAACAGATTTAAATCAAGGTGAAATTTATCTTCCAAATCATTGCAGTAAGGTAACGGGGCAATTTCTTCATTCGTTTAGTTTTGCAAATAAATTTCAGGGGGTTAGACTATGAAAGGTGAGTGCCGGATCTGACGAAAAATTATATGAAGCATTAGCAAGCGTTAATGGAGCCGACAGGGAACGCGTTTTCTATGAGTGGCATGAAATGAAAAAAGCATTCAGCAGCAAGGAGCAGGTTGAGTTCAAAAAAGAAAATGGCAAACTATACCTTGCGATGAGAACATCAAACACCAAAGAATCAATGACCAAATTTTACATCTTCAGCAAGCGTCTTGACTACTACGAAATAGAAAAAGATTTTCCCGTGCAATATAGGTGATATCATGCCAGCAATAGACAATTGGTTTGAGGAGCAGTTCGGCAAGAGGTGCGACTATGAAAAAATATACGGGCTTCTTGGCGAGGAAGAAGGAAACTATCTGAAGGAGTATATGAACAAACTCAGCTCATGGATAAGCATGACTTTTGGAAGCAAAGAAACAAAGAACTCTCTAGAAGCCTACCAAAACTGCGAAAAGAAGTACATAGCCTGCGTTGTAGAGACAAATACGGCTTTTTTCAGGAGCATATTCGAAATAAAACATTCTGATAAAGTCTATAAAGCAGAATCCATCTGGCACACAGTCTTCTACGAAAAAAAGTAGGTTTTGATTTCTTTTGATAAACCTTTTATTTGCATAATATTCCTACTTGTTCTTTGGGAGCGGATGAGAACCTTTCTTACAAGAAAGGGTCTCATTATGGACCTGGCGAGATTTGAACTCGCAGCCTCCACCTATATCAAGCTTTTCGGGTTTTCTTTTGAACCCGAGGGCCTTTTCTTTTTTAAAAGAAAAGGGGCTCTGCGAAGGTGGCGTCATGCCAATTGTCATCGCAATATAATATCGCGAAGCCCCAAAGTTTTTGGGGTTCACCAAGACCTTTCTTACAAGAAAGGGCTTGGTATTAGACCACAGGCCCGTTCTTTTTATCTCTGCACAAAGGCTTATAAAAATTTAGGAAATTGATTTCTTAATGGAAATGAAGGTGCCGGGAATTGGAAAAAAAGGAATTGTAAGCATAGAAAAATATGACGAAAAGTCGCGTATAGGTTTCGGTTTATTTGATGGCTATCCGGTTTTTGTTGAAAATGGCTTGCCAGGAAAAGAATATGAAATAGAAATAAACTGGCTCAGGCCTGCAAACGATGAAGAAACAAGAATCTACAAAAAAGAGGCTGTGCTGTTTGGTAAAATAGCGGAAAAAATCGCCCCTGAAAAAACGGTGGAAAACAATTTTCCTGTAAAGCCCGGTGACACGTTCTCATTAGAGATATTAAAAATTGATGACAGCGGCAGGGGCTACAACA
The DNA here is from genome assembly GCA_035290505.1 of archaeon. GTDB lineage: Archaea > Aenigmatarchaeota > Aenigmatarchaeia > GW2011-AR5 > DATDUE01 > DATDUE01. The sequence goes on from DATDUE010000082.1 coordinate 4,094, forward strand.
CATTTGTTTCTTATTACAAAAAAAACGGGATAAAAGACATACCTGTATTTTCCAAAGGCTATTCAAAATCAAGGAGCATAGATAAAATAATAGGAAACAAATATGACCTCAAGATTGATGTCATAGCCATTGGCAAGAAAGGTCCGTTCATCCGTGCAACGCCCATTGAGACAATAGAAAGGGTGAAAAAAGAATATCCGTACATAAAAACTGTTTCTGATAAAATAGAGCAAAGAGACCATGTGTTTGCATTTCTGGAAAAATCGAGAGAATTAAAAAATTTGGGTGTTTTTTTCATAGATAACAAGATTAGCCTTGTAGAAGGCGCAAGGCCAAATTCTTTCTATGTAGTCGATATGATGAAAATGGGGGAAAAACACAACAAAGCAAGACTTATGAAATACTTTGATTTTCACTGATTCATTTCCTTTATAATTATCTTTACGATTTCCTCAGGCATGTGCTTGCCTGTATCAATTATAAGGTCGGCTTGCTTTGCCTGAGAAAAATAGTCAAATCCGTATATTTTCTTCCAATTTTTCCTCTCCATACTTTCCTTCTGCTCAAGCCTTTTCTTCGCGTCGCTTACGCTTATCTTATCTCTTTCTGCAACACGGCGTATTCTCATTGCTTTCGCTGCTTTCAGCCACACGGAAAAATCGTAAAGCCTATCAAGCATGGTTATGCCTAGCTTTGCGTCTATCACAACATTTCCGCGTTTTGCGACTTTTTTTGTAAATTCGTCGCTGTCCATATGGAACTTTGCGCTTCCGCCTGTCTTGTTCTTCCACATCGCAATGCTGCGTTCTGTTTCGGTTTCAGGCTTTTTCCTGCTTAATTTCTCTATCTGACTCTTGTTCCAGCTGCCCAAGGAAAAGTGCTTTAATTTCAATTTCTTTGCCAGCAACTTTGCCGTGGTGCTTGAGCCGCAGCCTGGCATGCCTGATATAACAATAACAACCATGATGCTGTTTATGTTTTTCAGCATTTAAATATTAGCGACAAAAATTATCTCCATGGATGCTAAATTAAAAGAAAACCGATGGGACAAAGAATTCGAGAAAGAAATCTATGAAGGCTGGAAAAATAATCATGCTTTCACGGAAGGCAAAAAAGTATTCTCAATAGACACGCCTCCCCCATACGTAAATGCGCCCATACATATAGGCCATGCGACTGTCTATACGATAATGGACATGATTGCAAGGTATAAGCGTATGAAAGGCTTTTCTGTCTTATTTCCACTAGGCTTAGACAGAAACGGGCTGCCAATAGAAATGGCTGCTGAAAAGCGTTTTGGCATTTCTATCCATGATACAGAAAGGGAAAAATTCGTAGAGTACTGCAAAAAAATTCTTGAGGAAACAAGCACAGAATCTATCGATTCTTTCCTTAAGCTAGGCATAAGCTTCAATTCGTGGAAAGCAGGAAATAAAATTGGCGATGTCTACCTGACTGACTCGGAAGAATATAGAACGCTGACGCAGGATACTTTTATCGATTTATGGAACAAGGGGCTTGTTTACGAGGACGACCGCGTGAACAACTACTGCCCTGGCTGCAGGACAACAATAGCAGACGCCGAGATTGACTACAAAGAAGCGCCCACTCTTTTCAATGATGTTTATTTTACTGTCAAGGAAACAAACGAAAAAATTATTATCGGGACAACAAGGCCTGAGCTGATTTGTTCTTGTTCAATGGTTGTTTTCAATCCTGAAGACGAACGATATAAGCACTTGGAAGGAAAGACAGCTGTCACGCCTTTATTTAGCAAAGAAGTGCCGATAATTGCTCATCCGTCAGCCGACAAGGAAAAAGGCACCGGGCTCATGATGATGTGCTCCTTCGGCGACCAGACAGATATTCGTTTCTTTCGTGAGCAAAATATCAAGCCAATAATATCTATAAACCAAGATGGCACAATGAACGAGAAAGCGGGATTTCTGAAAGGCTTGGCTGTCAAGGCAGCAAGAAAAAAAATCATTGAGGAATTGCAAAGCAGTGGACTTCTTGTGAAGCAGCAAACAATAACCCATAGGACGCCTATTTGCGAGCGCTCAAAGCACGAGATAGAATTCATATCACAAAAAGAGTATTATCTAAAGCAGGTTGATTTCAGGGAAAAAATGCTCGAGTTTGCAGAAAAACTTAATTTCTTCGATGACAGAAGCAGGCAAATATTAATTGACTGGATAAACACTATCAGCACAGACTGGCCGCTGACAAGAAGAAGATATTACGCGACAGAAGTTCCTTTGTGGCACTGCAAATGCGGAAAAGACATCGTGCCCGAGAAAGGCAGTTATCACCAGCCATGGAAAGAGAAAAGAAAGTGCTCTTGCGGCGGCGAAGCCGCAGGCGATGAAAGGGTTTTTGACACATGGTTCGATTCATCAACTTCTCCTTTGTACATAATGAAATGGGGTAAAGGGAAATTTTTCTCGAAAAATTTCCCATGCACGCTGCGTCCGCAGGGCAAGGAAATTGTGCGCAATTGGTTATATTATACTCTGCTCAAGTGCTATCATCTGACTGGCGAAAAAATTTTCCGCGATGTCTGGATTCATTACCATGTCACAGACGACAAAGGCTACAAGATGAGCAAGTCAAAAGGCAATGTAATAGACCCGCATGAAATTATCGAGAAGCACGGCGCCGAGCCGTTCCGCCTCTGGGTAGCCACAGAAGGCAACATAGCAAAAACCGACCTGAGATGTTCTTTTGAGCGCATAGAAGGAGCATCAAAAACACTCACAAAGCTCTGGAATGTCGCCCGATTCATCTCAATGTTCCATGAAAAGAAATGCGAACACCTGAAGGAACTGGACAAATGGATAATAAATGAATTGAATGATTTGATAAGACTTGCTGAAAGCTGTTATGAAAAATATGATTTTCATACGCCTGCTGTGGCGGCAAAGCATTTCTTGTGGGAAACATTCGCTTCTCATTACCTTGAACTTGTGAAGCCGAGGGCTTACGATGGCGACGAGTCAGCCCTGCACACGCTGAATTATTGCCTTGATAATCTGCTGAAAATCCTTGCTCCAATAACGCCGTTCATAACACATAAAATCTTCATGAACTTGCGTGGAGAGCAGATACATGAAGAAAAATTCCCTGCTACGGCGCCGCAGGAAGAAGTGACATTCAAGACAGAAGAATTAGTGCAGCTAAACAGCGCAATATGGAAGGCAAAGAAAGATGTAGGGCTTTCGCTGAAGGCGGAGATAAAAGAGCTGACTATGCCTGAAAAATTTAGGAGCATTGAGGGCGACCTTTTAAGGGCGCACAGCATTAAAAAAATAGGGTATGGGGAAATGGAAATAAAATTATAAAAAATCAGGCTTGTTTTATATTTTGTATACAACTGTTTTTATAGCTTTTATCTTGAATATTTTCACAAATTGAAATATCTTTTTTTGCTTCTGCTAAACCATAATAACAAATATTTTTATTATCCTGATTTTCAATAGCATCACAAAATGAAGGACCTATCCGATTTCTCTCCAACAATTCATTAACAATACTAATGCATGTATTTTTT
>DATDUE010000083.1:0-2048 GCA_035290505.1 archaeon
AAATTGAACAGACTGGAAGATAATATAAAAGTCAAATTCTTTGAGGTAGAAAAAAAATTCGCAAACATCGAGTCAACGGGTTCTGTAGCTATTTTGGACAGGATACAGGAGCTGGAAGACCTTTTGCTGCTCATACAGGTGGAAATCACAAAGGTGAAAGAAGCGAGGAATGAGACATTCATGCCTGCTATGGAAGAAAATGTCGGGACAATTCAACTTCCGGCAAACATAGAGCAAAGGCTAGGCAGGATTGAAGATGAGCTATCATCATTGCAGGATAAAAGTGCTCATGAGATTGAGGCAGAAGAAATAGAAATAAACGACGAAAAGCCGACAATGAAAAAGGAGGTAATAATAAAGGAGCAAAAAATAGATACAAAAGAAATAGAAAGAAATATCGAGCAAAGAGTTCAGGCAAAAATCAGCGAAACAGAAAATAATCTGAGAAATGCCATAAGCAGGCTGGAAAAATATGTTGAATCCCCTCAGCAGAAATTTTCCGACAAGGCGGCGCAGCAGTATATAGATAAAATGAACTCAGTAAAAAGGGAAATAGAAGAAAAAATAGGCGGCATAGAAGCCGTGAAAAGCAAGGTTGAAGGCATTCTCAATATAGAGAAAGTTGATCTGGAAAATATACAGAAAAGCCTGAACGAGCAGCAGATAGGCATGAGCAGGGCTGATGCCATTTATTCAAAATTAAGGGCACTGGAAGACAAGATAAAATCCGACTTAGACAGATTAGAGATATTGAAAGGCAATATGGAATCATCAACAAAAAATTCGTTTGACAGACTGGAACAGAAAAAATCAGAGATTGAAAGCAGGATAAGGGGTATGGAAGAAAAATTTTATTCGCAGATACAAAAACTTGATTCTGAAAGAGAGTCCATGGATTCCAGGATGGGTATGATTGAGTCAGGAATAAAACAAATGAAGGAATTGGGTTTGGATGAAGGGCCTGATGAACTCAAAAAAAGGCTTGAGAAGGATATGCGGGCAAAAATAAATGAAATGGAAAAATATCTGGGCGAGACGACAAGCAGGTTCTCGGCAAGGCTGAATGAAGTAAAAAGCAGGGTTGACGAAGAGGCAAAAGAGCTGTCAAAGATAATGGGCAGCGGCGAAATAAAGAAATTAAGGGATGATATATACGAGCAAAAGAAGAATATAGACGGTTTTGAGAAAAAGCTCGAGATGATTGCCCTCAAGACAACGACAAAGCAGTTAGAGGAATACTCAAAAATGCTTGACAAGAAATTGCCGGAAATAATGACGAAAGAAGATTACCAGAGAATAATGAATATAGTGAACCAGAGGATAAAGATGCCTGACATACCTGATTTGAAAATAATCAAGGACAGAGTTGGCGTTCTGGAGAAAAATATAGAGCAGATTGCGGCAGAAACAAGGAGCATTTACGGCAGGCTGCCATTCATAGTTGAATAAGTGGTTAATTCTATGAAAGTCAAAGACTTCATATACAGGGAAACAAAGAAAAGGGCGCTTCATTTCTCATTGATAGACCCGGACAAAAACAAGATAAATGGGATGGAAAAAAAAGTAAAAATTCTTGACAGGCTTGGCACAGATGCTTTCATGATAGGCGGCTCCACCAACATAAAAACAAAAACGCTTGACAATGTTGTAAAAAAAATCAAAAAAAATACAAAAAAGCCAGTGATACTTTTTCCCGGCGCGCTATCAGGCGTGAGCAGATATGCAGATGCCATATTCTTTCTTTCATTGCTGAATTCAAAGAAAGCAAGATACACCACATGGACGCAGGCATTCGGCGCGCCGATAGTAAAAAAATCCAAAATAGAGCCAATAGGCATGGGATATATCATAGTGGAGCCGGGCGGAGTGGTTGGCAGAGTAGGAAAAGCGAAATTAGTGAAGCACAGCAAGATTCATTGGGCAGTGAATTTTTCTCTGGCTGCCCAATACTTTGGCATGAGTTTGGTTTATTTAGAGGCAGGTTCGGGCGCTGAAAAGCCTGTGCCGGCGAAAATGATAAGGGCAGTAAAAAAAGCGATAAGCATTCC
>DATDUE010000084.1:0-4539 GCA_035290505.1 archaeon
GAGCTGATTCCAACAGCATGCTATATGGCAGCCACAGGGCTTGCAGACGGCATCATAGTGGAAGTCCATCCAAACCCATCAGAGGCTTTGTGCGACGGCAAGCAGAGCCTAAGCTTTGCGCAATTTGAAAAAATGGCAAAAAATGCCATGAGCATATACAATTACGCGAAAAATATTGTGGAGAAATGAAGTCCTCTGCGGGTTAAAGCCCGCAGTATCCTTCTTTGCAGAAGCACAATTAAGACGACCTAAAGGTCGTAGTATTATAACTTCTGCAAATAACAAAAATCAGACTTTTTAAGTTTCGGATTGCAATAAATCATTATGAAATTCAATTACAGAATTCTTATCGTTATAGCTATAATTGTTATTGCTATAATAATTTTTTATTTTGTATTTTATAACAAGCCGGATTATTCCTGTCAGATTGATTCAGACTGTACACACACCTGCGGAGCTGGGTGCGCAAACAGAGAATGGGCAAAAACCTATAATGACCCATGCGTTAATGCCCGAGCTTTTATCTGCAGCTGTGTAAACAATCTATGTTACAGCGACGGATATCCTCCATATAAATAAATATGAATAATTTACAAATTCCCGCTCCACACAAACTTTTATAAGCTTGTTTGCATATTAGATTTAATTAATTTTAAAAATTATTCTAGTGATTCTTATGGAAATACAGCCTCCGATGAAGCAGATGGGTTATGACAGGGCAATGATAGTCTTCTCGCCGGAAGGCAGAATGTACCAGATAGAATATGCAAGAAAAGCCGTAGAAAAAGCGACCACAACAGTAGGCGTCGTGTTTGCGGGCGGAGTTGTGCTTGTTGCCACAAAAACGCTTCAGAAGCTCATGGTACCGGAAAGCGTGGAAAAAATTTCAAAAATCGACGAGCATATTGGCGTTGCCTCCTGCGGAATTTTAGCAGACTGCCGGGTTCTTGTGGATTATGCACGTGTAAAAAGCCAGATGAACAGGATGACATTTTCTGAGCCAATTGAACTGATTGCTTTGGTAAAAGACATCAGCGACAGGAAGCAGAGATTTACACAGGTCGGCGGCATAAGGCCTTATGGAGCAAGCTTATTGGTAGCAGGCTCAGACGGCGAGCCGCACCTGTTTGAAACAGACCCATCAGGCACGCTGCGCGAATGGCGGGCGCATTCTATCGGGCGCGGCAGCAAGGAAGCGAAGAAAGTCCTCATTGACGAATACAAGGAAGGCATGCCGAAAGAAAAGGCAATTGACATCGCATTGAAAGCCCTGAAAACAGGCGAGAAGAAATTGAATTCTAAAGCAGTCGAGATAGGCATCATTGAAAACAAGAAATTCAGGATATTGAATAAGAATGAGATAAAAGATGCAGTGAAGAAGTACGTGTAATCTTTTTATTTATGAAGTCAAAAAATACGATATTAGATAAATCGATTGCAAGCAATCGATGAGAGCTGTATGACGCACGAAGTGCGTCAGCCGGTTCTGGCATTTTCTCCGTGAAAAAAGGTTAATCAAAAATTCTTAAGAGAATTACATCCTCATCGAAACGCCTGTTTCCAGGTCAACGAGCCATAAGTCGTAGCCGTTCCTGAATTTTCCGACGCCTATCCCGACTTCCATCCCGTCTGGCCTTTTTAATTTATATAGCTCAACAGTCTTTGAATGCGGCCAGCCAAGCTCCTTTGTTTCTGACTTTAATCCTTCCAGAATTTTTTTGGGCGAGTCCATGTTTTTATAGCCTATATAAAAAATTCCGTCTTCCAATGCGCTTTCTTTTGAATCGTATTCAGTTGTCATTTCTACCCTTCTATAAGAACCAGAAAAAATATTTAAATTCAGTCCGTCAGCTCGATTTCCATGTTGACATCTTTCGGGATTGAAATTCTTGTGATTTGCCTGAGAACCCGTTCATTGGCACCGACGTCTAAAACTCTTTTATGAATGCGCATCTCCCATGTTTCCCAGTTGCCGCCGCCGCCGCCACGGTGCATGCCGTCGCCGCACGGCGTCTTCATCACAGGTATTCTTAATTTCTTTGTGGGCATCGGTATAGGCCCGGCTACGGCTACGCCTATCTTTTGCGCCATGTCCCTTATTTCGCTGCATATGCTGTCCAATTGCTTCGGGTCGCGGCCCGTCAGCTTAACGCGTGCTGTCTGCATAAGCCATATAATAAAATAAAAGAGTTTTAAAGGTTACTTTCGTTTCTTTGAGCGAGTAAGGCATCACTTACATTCCCATCTGCCTGAACAGATGAGAAAAGCCGCCGCGTTTTAATTTCCCGGGCGAGATGTTCTTCATCATTTTCTTCGCCTTGCTGTAGTTACTGATAAGCTCCCTCACTTCTGATTCATTACAGCCCGAGCCTTTGGCTATTCGCCTGGCACGCGATGAATTAATTATTTCAGGATTTACTTTCTCTTTTTTTGCCATTGACTGAATTATGTATTTCCACTTTTTCATCTTTTCTTCCTGCTTGGAGAAGTCTGCTTTTTTTGTCAGTCTGCCCAAACCCATGCTATCCAGTATGCCTGTCATGGGCCCCATTTTTTGCATGCCCTCTATCTGCGAATAAAAGTCCTCTATATCAAATTCTCCTTTTATTATTTTTTCCGCTTTCTTTTCGTCCAGGTTTTCTTTTGCCTTTTCAAGCAAAGATTCGAGGTCCGGAAAACCGAGAAGACGAGCCACGAATTTTTCGGGGTCATAAACATTCAGGTCTTCGGTTGTCTCGCCGACAGCAATGAATTTCACTTTCGAGCCTGTTTCGTAGCAGGCTGTGAGCGCTCCGCCTCCTTTTGCCGTGGCATCTAATTTAGTAACTATGACATCCGTGATGCCCAATGCCTTGTGAAATGCCTCTGCCTGCTGCCTTGCTGCCTGTCCGATATCAGAAGGAATAACCAATATTTTTTCATCAGAGTTCAGGATGCTGTTGAGCTTCTTTATCTCTTTTATCATATCATCTTCCAGAGCATTCCTTCCGGAAGAGTCAACAATGATAACATCGCCATGCGCCTTCTTCAGCGCGTTTTTCAAAACCTTTGATGAATCATCTTCGCCTTTCTCGCCGTAAAACGACACATCTATTTTGAAAGCTAATTGTTGTAATTGCTCAAAAGCCGCGGGCCTGACAGTATCGCAGCAAATAAGAAACGGCTTCATTCCATGCTTCTGGTAAAATCTCGCAAGCTTCGCGGCTGTCGATGTCTTTCCAGAGCCAAAAAGCCCGCAGAGCAGGATTTTTTTCGGCTTCAGCTCTATTTCCGACTTTCTTTCGCCGAGTATTTTTACCAATTCGTCATAGACAGACTTGATGACATGTTCCTTCCTTGAAAGTCCGGCTGGAATTTCACCAAACGCTTTTTTTCTTATCTGTTCACTAAGAGAAAAAACGAGAGAAACATCAACATCAGCTGACAGCAATGCCCGCTGCATGTCTTTTATGGCGGCTTCAATGTCTTCCCTGTCGACTACGCCAAGTCTGGATATTTTTTCCACAGCATCTTTCAGCTTTGAGGATAATTCTTTGAGCATAAGATTCATTTTCAAGGAAAAGCTTTAAACTCTTTAAATACTTTTCTTTTTAACTTAAATAAGGTTAGGTGAAGGTAAGGTAAATGGACGGGCTTTTTTCTAAGGTTCTGGTTTGTTTATTCTTGTCAGCTTAACCAATAAAAAAATGGAGGTATATAAACGTGTTTAGAGAAAGACGCGGAGGCGGCGGAGGCGGAAGAGGCTTCGGACGCGGAGGCGGCGGAGGCGGAAGAGGCTTCGGAGACCGCGATCGCGGTTTCAGGGACGACTTCGACAAGCCAAAACCGGTGAAAATCGGCGAGGAATACACCGTAAAAATAGATGATGTAGGACAAAAAGGCGACGGCATAGCAAAAATAGAGAACTTCATCATTTTCGTGCCGAACGGAGAGAAGGGAAAAGAAGTCCGTGTGAAAATAAAGGAAGTCGCAAGGAAGTTCGCCATAGCAGAAATCGTCGGCGAAGGGTCAGAAAGCAAGGAAGAATCTGACAAGAGCTCTGATGAAAGTTCTGATGAGAGCTCTGACGATGAAAGTTCTGACGAAGCTGAAGGAAGCGAAGAAGAAAGTTCCGAGGAATAAAACAATGAAAGAATTACCTGTCTGAGGATTTTTGTTTTTTTTAATGAATTTTTATTTTTATTAATTGCTAGAAATGGCTTTATAAATTTTACAACTCGTTTCTTTCTCTATGATAAAAAAACAACGTATAAAGGCAATAGGCCTGCTTTCCGGAGGACTGGACAGCAGCCTTGCGGCAAAGCTGATGATTGAGCAAAAAATAGATGTGTATGCGCTTAATTTTACTTCGCCTTTATGCTTATGCAACAGGGAAGGCCGGTGCGAAAGCTATGATATCGCGGAAAAATTAAAAATCCCGCTAAAAATCATGGCAAAAGGCGACGACTATGCAAAAATCGTGAAGAAGCCAAAGCACGGCTACGGAAAACACGCTAATCCCTGCATTGACTGCAGAATCTATGCTTTCAAGAAGGCAAA
>DATDUE010000085.1:0-8472 GCA_035290505.1 archaeon
GCTGCCGGCAGAATACTGCACAGGCAGTAGCATAATGCCCCAGAAAAGAAATCCTGACGTTCTGGAAACAGTAAAAAGGAAAGCAAAAAGAATAGCAGGCGAATCGTCCATTATAGCAGATATTGGAAAAGGAAATATTTCCGGCTACAGCAGGGACACGCAGGAAACAAAATATTGTATAATGAACATATTCCAGGAACTCGAAGGTACGCTGGATATCATGTCTGATATGATCAAAGGCATAAAAGTCAGCGAGGAGCGGGCAAAGGAGCTTCTTGAAAAAGGCGGTGCCTATACAGCCGCAGAAGTCATAAAAGAGGCCATAGAGAAAAAGGAGCCATACAGAAGCGCAAAGCTGGAAAAAGAAAGGGAATTGAAAAAGTGAAAATCTAAGTTTTATAAGCGTTTCTTTACTAAATGCTGTAATATGTGATTATAATGGGACTACGACCAGGCAGATGCTACAGAAAATTTCATAGGCCTTATACAAGGCAGTCGCAGAAGGTGCCCAGAAAGGGCTACATAAAGGGAGTGCCAAAGCCGAAAATCACGCAGTTCGAGTTCGGCACGAAGGGCAACTACGAGAAAAAGATATTTCTCTTGCCGAAGAAGAACGTGCAGGTAAGGCATAATTCACTTGAGGCAGCCAGGGTAAGCATTGTGCAGACGCTTGAAAAAAAGATGCCGAAAGGAACGACTTTTTTCTTCAAGGTGCGGGTATATCCGCATCAGGTTCTGAGGGAAAATGCCCTGGCAACCGGCGCAGGCGCGGACAGATTTCAGCAGGGCATGAGGCAGAGTTTCGGCGGCCCCATTGGCACAGCTGCTAGGGTGCACAAAGACCAGAAGATGTTCGAGATACAGGCAGACGCCAGCGGCGTGACTGTCGCAAAAGAAGCCTTCAAGAGCGGTATGTACAAACTGCCTGTGCCGTGCAGGATTATCGTGGAATAATTTTATAAGGATTTGCAGGTTCTTTTTATCATGAGCAAGAAGTATATTTTTTTCGATGATATTCTCATAGGAATTTTCTCTTATTTCAAAAAAGGGAAAAATCAGTTTATTCATGACGGCGAGGATTTTCATACATTTTTCTACGAGCAAAGGGAGAACTATCCAGTTCTTTTGGGCGATAAAGCGTTCAGGACAAGAATGTTTCCGAGAAGCCAAGAACTGGACCAGGCATATAATAATCTGATGCATAGCGGCCTGCTTTACAGCTGGGGCATTGATTTTAATCCGCATGAATTTTCGCCGAAATGCAGGAAATATTTCAATGAAAGAATAAAACCAGAACTCACGGAAAAAGAGATAGAGGGCATTTTAAAGCTGTCAGAGGAATTCCAGAAAAGATTTATGAAATAGGGAGTTCACCCTAACAAAAACAAACCTTATTAAATGCTTGTTCTAAAGCATAATTATGATTTTCGTCGGTGGCATATACATGAACAGATTGATGCATTCCATGCGTCATACGGTATGATGTATATGCCTACAGCTAGCATCATCATCGATAGATGATGATGCTCACGACGAAAATCATCAGAGTGATTTTTATGGCTGAGACATTGGACAGCAAAACGCTAAAGGCCCTTTCGTCAGAGACGAGGCAGGAGATAATCAAATATCTGGCCAAGCGGCCATATACTGCTTCGGAGATGTCAAAGGTAACAAAAAAGCATGTGACAACCATAACAGAGCATTTAGATACATTGGAAAAATCAGGGCTTGTCCAGAAAAAAGAGGGCAAAAAATGGGTATATTATAGCCTCTCGGGCAAAGGCGAGAAATTGTTCAAGCCGCAATATTATTCGTGGGTTGTTGTGCTCTCATTGTCATTGCTGGCTTTTTTTCTAGGAGCTCAGCAGTTTGTCCAAACACAGATGAAAGAAGCGCTGTCACAGGATTTTGTTTCCGAGGTCGCAGGCAAATCAGCCATGGCAGCTACTGAAGCAGTAACTGCGCAACAGCCAATAACGCCGGATTATTCATTTTTTATAGGCACAACATTCATATTGCTGGCTGCCGCGGGATTTACTTTTTTGTTTGCGCGGTGGTATAAATATTACAGGATGCTCAGGTAAAAACAATCCCAGCATAACTCACAAACGAATCGCTCTTATGGACTTCGTAGCTCGTCTTTCTGCCAATAACTATTCCTTTCTTTGCGCCGAGCTTCTTCATGACCAATAAAAGAAGGGTTATTGGAATGTAACCACAAACTGTGTAATTGTTTTTTTCTACGGCGTCATAAAATTTCTTTGCATTTAAATCACAAATCAATTCTATCAGCTCGCTTTCTTTTTCCTTTACCCATTCAAGACTTTTTTTTCTTTCCACAGGCTCGTAGCCATAATTCGGGCCGTAGTGGATGAAATCCGAGCTTGCTATATAGAAATTGCTTTCGTCGAATTTTTCTGATAGTTTTTCAATTTCTTCAAATTCAAGATGCTTTAAACAGACAGGGCTAAAAGTGAAATTTTTATGGAGCATCTGCAAAAAAGGCAACTGCACCTCGGCAGAATGCTCGTATTTATTGGCTTTTTCGTCTGCTGTTAAAATACCTTTTGTTTTTATTGTCCCTAGCGGCGTGTTCCATTCGTCAGCACTGGCTGCTATGGCTTTGCCATAGCCTGTATGATTGGGGCAGAAAATGACAAAATTGTTTTTGCTTGTTTTTGCAGAAGCGTAAGTTTTTCCAGCAACGCTGCCGGAAAAAACATAGCCAGCGTGCGGAACTACAATTCCCAGGGCATCATAGCTATGAGCAGAAACAAGAAGTTTCTTTACAATTCCTTCCAATTCTTTTTTGCCTTGCGGGTAAAAACCTAAAGCAACTGGGGAACGCATGAATAATAAATATATTGGATATTTTTATAAACTGAACAGAAAGAAATATTTTAGACAAAAAATAAACTTATAAATTTTTGTATTAGATTATTATAGTGTTGAAAAATGAAATATGAAGTACTTTGGCATGATTGGGAAGATGAAAGGTCTGGAATTCCTATTGAAGTTGAGGGTGATAACGTAGTTGAAGCGTATCATAAAGCAGTAAAAGAACTAAAAGAATATGCCAAACATTTTTCACCTTATGATATAAGTTGTTTAATTGATGAAATAGGTAAACATCATTATCCAGATTTTTTCTTAAAAGAAAAAACTAATTTTTAATTAAATATTAATTTCAACATATAATAAAGTAATAAATTTATTCTTCCACGACATCTTCTTCTGTTTCTTCTATAACTTCTTCCTGTTCAACATTCTGCGGCTCGAAGCCGAAGTCTTCCATTGTCTGCTCAAAAGGCAATTGTTTTTTCTCGCATACAGTCTTTGCGATTATCCAGTAAATCAACCCAATGGATTTCTTGCTCTTGTTGTTGCACGGCAGGACCAAATCTATGTATGTCGTGTCATTGTATGTATCTGCCAGAGAAATAACCGGTATCCTCATTTTTTTTGCCTCTTTTATGACCTGCCTGTCTGACAGCGGGTCTGTCGCAAGAATCAGGTCAGGCTCGAAGAATTCCTTGTATGAAGGGTTTGTCAATGAACCAGGCATAAATCGGCCGATAACATGCCTTGTGCCTATCGCCTCGGCTAATTTTTTTGCCGGCTCCCTGCCTATTTCCTTTCTTGAAACAATAAGAGGACTTTTTGCGTTCATTAGCATATTGACAGCAAATCCTATCCGCTTGTCAAGAAGACCGACATTCAAAACAGCCATGCCGTTAGGCCTTATCTTGTAAATAAACCTCTTCATGTCCGATGTGCGCGCGGCAAGCCCTATATGGACGCCACCTGTCAGGTATTTTTCCCTTGGCACGAGAAGCTTTTTTGTCATAGTCATGAGCAGAAATTAGGACATAAATGTTTAAAAAACAATCGTTTCTATTTTATTCTGAGCTTGCTCATTCCCGGCTTTTTCGCCTCGCGCCAGAGCCTTTTCAGTTCATTTAGTTTGTAAATGCGGTTGCCTGCCACACCCAGTTTTGCCAAAGGCGCGTGAAGGGCGAGCAAAGAAATCGTCGCGTCTTTCGTCTCGCCCGAGCGATGCGAAACGACAGGAACGATTTTTCTTTTTTTAGCCATTTTTATTATTTCAAGGCAGTCAGTCACATTCCCTGCCTGATTTGGTTTTATTATCACGGCATTTATTGACTTTCGCTTTGCTGCAACAGAAAACCTTTTCTTGTTTGTTGCAATGAGGTCGTCGCCGCAGATAAGCGTTTTCTTCAGCGATTTTTTTAACTGGGCAAATCCTGAAAAGTCCGTCTCATTTAGCGGGTCTTCTATGTAATACAAATCAAAGCGGTTTCTTAATTCAGCTATATAATCCATTTGTTTTTCTTTGATGATTTTTTTCTTGCCGTAGCAATAGAAACCGTTTTTATATATTTGCGAAGCCGCAAAGTCAATGCCCATTTTTGCAGAATAATTATCAGCGATTTTTCTCACGATTTGCAGCGCTTTAAGGTCGTCGCCGACTATCCATGCTGATTCGCTTGTTGTTTTTTTGGCGTGCTTGCCAATATCCTTCCATATTTTTGTGTTGATTGCAATGGCTTCGCCTATTGTCTTTGCTTTTGGCGTTGTTAAAATCTCTTGTATATAGCCAAAGCCGCCGTGCGCGCCGCCGCCCGCGACATTGCCGAGCAAATGAGGAAAAATATTCAATGGCTTTGATGGCTTGAAGAAAGCCAGCGAAAGCGCTGTGGTGGCTGTGGAGCCGAGCAAATGCATTTTTTTCTTTAATAATTCATCAAAGGAATTTTGCGAGAAGCTGCCGGTGAATTGCTTTTTTATTTTCTGGAAATTTTTTATTGCCTTATTTGCCGGAAGCGCTTTTGCTTCGTAGCTGCTTTTACTCGTGCCTATAGGCGAAGAAGCAGTATACCTATTGTTTATTTCTGCTTCTATTGTTTCACCGCCAAGCAGGTTTTTTATCGGTTTGATTGATATGGAATTGATTAACATAAAGAATTATGGTTATAAGTTATATAAAAATCAGTTGCGCCCAGGCATTGTCCTTTTTATAGTAATAGGCAGCACGCCTTTCTCGAATTCTTCCATGGCAATTCTTCTTGGCACAGAAAGCTCGGTTTTTATCAGCACAGGAGCGCCCATGGATATCTGCAGAGCGCGCGCAGAAATTATCCGCGTTTTTTCAAACCTTGTCATGCCTTCGTAACTGAACAATATGAACACCAAAAGTATCAAATCTATTCATAGAGAAAATTTAAATGCTTGATATCATCCAAAGCTTTGCATCTAAAGTGATATATTCACCATCTTTTGATGTGAATATATCAACAAGCAAGGCAGCATCAAGTGATGCTGCCGACTTTAGATGCAAAGCCGTCATCCAATATACCTTACCTGTTCGTCTTTTTTCGGGATGTTCTGCATCATATTTTTGTGGATATCATCGGTCTGCTTTATCTTTTCTTCCATTTCCTTTATCGTCTTTTCTAATTTGCTTAAATCAAGCTTTATGCCCAAGATTTTTACCAGTATCTGCAGCACGCGGTCAGATGCCTTGGGGTCTGTAATAAGCGGCAATCCCACTGTCTCGCCCATGAGGCATAATCCATCAAGCCCGACATTCTTTCCCAGGCCGATAAGCAGCCCAGATGCGCCCACGATTGTGCCAATGGTATGCTCTTTTCCAAAGTCAATGCCAAGTTTGTCGTATTTTTTCAGCAATTTCTTATCACTGACAGCGCCTATCACCCTTGGCTCTTCGACCTGCTGGCCTTCGGCAAAGCCGCCCAGCGTTATTATTTCCTGGCAGCCCATCGATTTTGCGAAATTTATTATTTTCTCGCAGACATCATAGTGTCCTTCAGGCAAGATGCTCTGCGTGTCACCTGTAAGCAAGACAATATCCCTTTTTCCTCTATGATAATAAAACTCGCATTTCAGCATCTGCGCGACTGACTCATCGCTGATTATGACCAACGGCAAAAAATGCGGCGAGTGTAGCTCTGCAAATTTTTTCATTTTCAGCTCGTTCACCAAATAGCCTGCGGCAAGCCGCCCGACATTGCCTATGCCAGGCAGGCCTTCAATCAGAATCGGCTTTTTCAATTTTGGCTTCTCAAGAACTGTTATTTTTGTTTCCATTATATATCACTTTTTAATTTTCTCCTGTATTTTCCATATTTGTCAGCAATGGAAAATTTCGGCGGGTGGGCGGTTTTTGTTGGCCCGCACCTATTGCATCCTTCCTTCAGCGTGTATCCGCACGGGCATTTTTTTATATAATTCATTTTTCAATCACTTCAAATTTTGCCTCAATACCATGCTTTTTTGAGTCTTCAACAATGCTCTCGAGGATTTTTTCCATTTCCTTTTTGCCTTTTTTCGCGTTTTTTGTCCTGTATTTTATCATATACTCGGGCGCGGCTATATATTTTATATCGGCGTCTGACTTTTTTAAAACAGCCTTGATATTATTTATGCCGTCTGGTTTATAAGTTTTTAAAAACAGCTTTGCCTTCAGCTCGATTTCTTTCTGCTCAAAGCCTTTTGCAGCTATTTCTGTTAGAGGTTCAAGCCATTCGTCAGGGACAATTCCTTTTATCTTTTCTTTATTTGCTGCTATGGCTCTGAATCCTTCATACAGGGAGCCGAATTTTTCCTCAATAGCAAAGCCGGCTTCGTCATATCCATTCTCAAGCGTTTTTCCCAGTTTTTTTGCCGCCCGCTCGAGCATTCTTTCTGATTTTTGGTTTAAATTGAAGTCCCTTATCTTCTCCTTTTTACGCCTTTCGTCAACGCGCTTTATAGACAGCAGTATATTCCCTTCTGCTTTCATGACCTTGGCCACGCCTGTCTGGCCGACTTTCAAAAAATTTCTTATGTCCTGTATCCAGCCGCGCCCGACTTCAGATATATGAATCATGCCTTCGGCTTCGTATTCAAGCAGTTCGGCAAAAGCGGAATTAGGATTCAGTTTTGTTATCCTATATACAACAAACTCGCCTGCTGATGGTAAACCCTTTTTCTTCAAAGAAATCACCTTTAATTATCTTCCCACAGATTCCATTATCTGTGTCAATATTCGTGCCTTGCCGCCCGTAGTTTCCAAAAGCTTCTCTCCGCATAGCAGGCATTTCACTTCTGTAGCTGCCTTGTTAAAGATTATCTGCTCGTTTTTGCATTTCTTGCATTTTACTCTCAGGAACTTGCTTCGATTTTCAAACATAGCAGAAATACGCCCAACAAACTTTTAAAGGTTTAGATGATTGATTTAAATAAAGAAATGATGATTTTCGTCGTGAGCAGCATCATCGATAGATGATGCTGCTAGCTGCTAAGGGTATTGTCAAAAGACATACCCTTCCCGACGAAAATCATAAAAAATGTTAGACAATCGTTTTAAATAACTTATGAGCGAGATAAAACGCTGTAGAGGTGAAAGCCGATGACAAATGCAAATACAATTCTGGACATCATAGAAACGGCGCGCGAGACCGGAAAGATAAGAAAAGGCGTGAACGAGGCGACGAAGGCGCTGGAACGAGGCATTGCAAAGCTTGTTGTAATAGCAGACGACGTGGACCCAAAAGAAATAGTGATGCACTTCCAGCCGCTGTGCGACGAGAAGAAATCAATCCTCGTGAGCGTTCCGAGCAAGAACGAGCTCGGGCGGGCTGCGGGATTAAATGTTTCGTGCGCAGCCATAGCCGTGGTTGATGCAGGGGAAGCTGCTAAAAAAATGAAAGACCTGGAAAAAGAATAATTCTGATGTGATTTTAATGGCAGACGACGCGACACCGGCAGAGGTTATAAACATTATGGGAAGGTCAGGCACAAAGGGAGTGACGAGAATAAAGTGCCGTGTCGTTGAAGGAAATGACAAGGGAAAAATTCTTTCAAGGAATGTTATAGGGCCCATAAGACTGGGCGATATAGTAATGTTAAAAGAAACGGAAATGGAGTCATCCGGCAGCTACGGAAGGCGATGAAATTGGTATTTTTAGACAGAGATGAAGAAATATTTGAAGATAAAGGCAGTGAAAAAGATAAAAAAGAAGGCAGAGCTTATCCGAAACCGGAAGAAAAAAATACAAAAGAAAAAATGCTCGAACTGGGATTTTATCCTGTCGGCAATTCGTGCATATATTTGAAGTGAAAAAGTGAAAGTAATATGGCAAAATGTTCTTTTTGTTCGAATGTCATGGAAGCAGGCACGGGAAAGATGGTCGTGCAGAAGACTGGAAAGATAAACTATTTCTGCTCCAAGAAATGCGAGATAAATCTGCTCAAACTGGGCCGCGACCCGAGGAACTTCAAGTGGGCGCAGCCGAAGCAATAAAAAGAATTTTGAAGACGAGATGGCGAAATTGCGATGAAATACAAAAATAAGGCATTCAAAAGTATTAATGAATTCTAGAGTCGTTTTTTCCCGAAGGCTTACGAGAAAAAAACGCTTAAGGAAATGACTCCCAGAGAGTTTGGCGA
>DATDUE010000086.1:0-14089 GCA_035290505.1 archaeon
AAAATGCTTATGACCAAACAATTAAAATTTGAAGGTGGAAATATATCTCTAAAAAACATAACCATGACATTAATGCCATCATTTCTTACAGCAGAAATAACAAAATATTTTATGAAAGAAAATAATATGCCAAAGCTTTATCTTCTATCTTGGTATTGGGGTTTTGTTTTAGTTAAGCAAGTAGACCAAAAATTTAATTTAAAAAAATCGGATGAGATTTATTCACTGGGCATGGAACTTGGAGAAGCAATGGGAATAGGTATATACAAAACTCATGATTATTATCCAGGAAGATATACACACTTTGTAATACCAAATAATCCTTTTATGAAATATTTTACTCCGGAAGATAAAAGCAAAGGACCTATAGATTATTTTATTTCAGGATGCATGGCTGGTGGCGGGTGTCATGTTCATAGTGCATTATGCCAAAATGTAGAAATTAAATGTCAAGCAACAGGAAATCAAGAATGCGAATTTCTCACAGCCACAGAAAAAGAGCTAAAAGACAGAGGTTTGTGGGATATAGCTGTTCAGAGATATGATTTGAATAATATAATGCCTATACAGAAAGAAATATATGAAGAATATTCTGAAAGTAATGAAGCAAAACTGCTTTCAAAAATTGTAGATGAATTATAAATCAATTTTATTAATCATATCAATTTCTTCATTTATCATTCTGTAGAAATTATTTATTTCTTTGATTTCTTCATTTAATAAAATTTCATCTGCTCGGTCTTTGTATATTTTTAATATTTTTTTTACTTCATTTTCAATTTTACCACCATCATAAAAAATTGTCATTACAGTTTCGGTTTCGTTTTCTTTATCATGTCTTATATCACCAATGTCTTTTTTTATTAGATTAACAGCACGAAAAATTCTGCTAATTTTTAGAATTTTATCATAATCATTTTTATTGTATTCTAGTTCTATCATAGGTAATTCTGTATATATATCAATATCAAGGCTTCTGCAATCATAAATTTGAACAGAATATTGAATAATTTTTTCAAAATCACTTTCACTCTTAATTAGCGATTTGTAAATTTCTTCAAGAATTGCTATTGAGATTATTTTATTGAAGTAATTTCCAATGGCATTGCTAATTTTTTCATTAAATTTCTGATAATTGTAAATAGAAAATATTCTTATTAGTTCTACTAGATAAAGCGTTTTTGTCTGCTTATTCATTTGCTCATCCAGTACATCATCCAGCAGATTTATTATAGCGTCTATACTTATTGATAATTTTAATATATTTTCAGGGTAATTGGAAAACGCTTTTTTTACATATAATGTTCTTACATACTTTCTTCCAGAAGCCCATTTTGATGTAAGATTTTCACATGAAATATTGAGAAGCTTTATCAATTGTTCATTTACAGCAGGATTATTAACTTTTATATCATTTCTTAAAATCTTTTCCAAATCTTCTATATTTTCTCTTATTGTTTCTTTATATAATTTTATTATTTTTTCCATTCAAACACCATTTAATGACATACCTTTATTACAAAAATAAATATTAAAGTCAGAGAATAAATATATAATATATGAAAGAAACGCATTCCCGCTCTGTTTCAAAGGCCATTACCTATAGAATAGCTGCTACCATAGCCCTTGGAATAATTACATGGATATACACAAAAGAATTTTTCACGACATCGGCAATAACGATAGTTTTTACCATTGTAGCTACTGCACTTTTTTATCTGAATGAGAGGGCTTGGAACAGGATAAAATGGGGCAAGAGGCGGAAGTAATTAAAACATTTCTATATTTGTTTATAGATGACAATAAAAGACATTTTGACTTATACGTGGGAAAAGCCCGTTTTTTCAGCGGTTCGGAATATGTATGTACGGACAGGCAGCCGAACATATGAAAGAAACTATGGGTCTGATTCTGAAAGAAGGGTTCTGTTCCCAAGATATACACTTAAAGAAATTGAAATACCCGCCAATTCTTCAGACCTTTCAATTTTGTTAAATTCTTCTTTAAAAGCCCTTTTTATTCCCAACGGAGAGCTTGATTTTGTCAAGATTGATGATATAGATAAAAGATTAAAAAATGAAAATATGGAAAAAGTTGGTAAATATCTGAGAAAAAGCGGTAAGGAATATTGCAAAAAACTTTTTCATATAAAGCCCGATGATTTTTCATTGGCATATGATGCGCTGATGATATTTTACGATATGATACTTGGTGCTAAATGGAAAGATATTACAAAACCAAAGGCAGGTTTTGTGAATTATTTCTATGAAAAGAATGAGTATCCATTTAAAGAAAAATCTTTACCGGAATTTTTAATGTGGACATGGAGTCAGGGTGCGGCAAGCGAATTGCACAGCGATGAAGATAACTATAGAGAAATGAAGGCTTTAATTTCTCATGGGGACAAAAAAGTTACAGTTCTTTCAAAAAAGGAAAAAGAATTTGATAGTAATTTAATTGTTTTTTAATTATAATTCATTTCCCTTCCATAAACTCTTTTCTCTTCTCAGGAATGCCGAGAATATTGGCCTTTTTTATCTTGTCCTTGATTTCTTCTACAAGCGGTTCGCAGAGCTCGCCATAGCGTGCAGATGCGTTGTCGAAGCTCTCGTTTATGGCCTTTGCGCATGCCTCGCCGCTGCGCATTGCGAAGGAAATGCCTTCACCCGTAGAGGGGCTGATAAGCCCTGCGGCTTCGCCTACAAGCATTATTTTTTCATTGCAAAGGATTATGTCGTTTATTGACGCTGGCCTTGCTATTATCGAGCCTTCCCTGATTACATTCCTGCCTTCTATATTCATTTTTTCCTTCAACTTCTTTTTGAAAGTTTCGAATCTCTGGTTCAGGTTTGTCTGCCTTTGTATCGCCGAGCCTACAATAAGATATTCGCCTTTTGATATTAGCCATGAATAGAAATCAGTGACTTCATTGTCCAGAATGAAAACAAAATCTTCCAATTGCGGGCTCTTTATCCATTCCTGAATGGCAAAATAATAGCGCATATCTTTATGCGCTAAACGCCTTCTTATGAATGAAAGCGCGCCGTCAGCGCCTATCAGATATTTTGTTTTTATTATTCTCTTTCTGCTGTCTTTTTCCACCAAGACATTGATATTTTCAGGGTTTTCGTAAAAATCTATGAATTTGGTGTTTGAAGAAACCTTGCAGCTGTTTTTGGCTATTTTCAGCAGCCAATAGTCAAATTCCTTTCTTGAGACATTGAAGAAATCGCGCTTTTGGGTTTTTTCCAGATTGTTGTCCCAGTCCAGATATTTCATATTAATTGTCTTTGGCGAGGAAAGAACACTATCAGGCATTTCAAGTTTTTTTACGAATTCTTTCGACTCTTCGACAAGCAGGCCGCCGCATGGCTTGTCCCTCGGTATTCTTGACCAGTCTATAAGCAGCGTCTTGCAGTCTTTTGAAAGTGTCTTGGCTAAAATACACCCCGCGGGCCCCGCGCCCACTATGACAACATCATAGCTTTTCGAGAAAATATTGTTGAAGAGCATATAGATATTTTGTGATGGCAAATATTAAATATGAGTATGATTTTAGAGCTTTTTTGCCGTCAGCGGGTAGTCGTGGCTAAGGATTTCTATTATCTGTTCTTTTACTGTATTCTTCCTTAACTGCGGCAGGAGCATATATGAAATAATTATGGAAATGCTTAAGAATTAACCGGGGGATTGACTTATTTGCGGAAATTAAAACGCCGATGTCAAGCTATTTAAACATATGTAAATATTATTTAACATATGTTAAAAATAATTAACGATTTATCGGTATTCATAGAGGACTGCTATCGCAGAATAAACGTAAGGGAATATGCAAGGATTATGGGCATATCTGCGCCTACTGCGTCAAAGCTGCTTGTCTATTACAGCAAAGAAGGACTGCTTAAAAAAGGCAATTACAGGAATTACATATTGTTTTATGCCAACAAGAACAGCAGGGATTTCATCGATTTATCGAGGATATACTGGAGGCACATACTCAATAGGCTGACAGAATCGATGGAGAAAAAACTTGTGAACCCGACGATAATCCTGTTCGGCTCGCTTTCAAAAGCAGAGTCAAAGAAAAATTCAGATATTGATATAGCTGTTTTTGCGGAGAAAAAGGAAATTGATATATCAGATTTCGAGAAGAAACTGAAGAGAAAGATAGAGATATTCTGGTTTGCTTCGCTGAATGATGTGAAAAGCAAGGAACTATTGAATAATATCAAGAACGGCTATGTATTGGCTGGGAGGCTTTGATGATGGACTGGGAAGAGTGCTGCGGCAGGGACATAGCTAAGGATGTTAAGGCGGATAAAGATATGATTAGTTCTTTGATTAAAACCAGCAAAAACAAGTCAGATACAGAAGAAATGATAAAATTGAGCGCAATAACAGCCAGCTCAAAAATCACTCTTGCATATGATTCGCTAAGGGAACTGCTAGAAGCTCTTGCATTAAAAAAAGGCTATAAAATCTATAATCATGAGTGCTACGCTGCTTTTCTTAAGGAAATCATGGATGAAAGCGAGGCAGGCGATGAATTTGACAAAATCAGAAAAATAAGGAATGCCGTGAACTATTATGGAAAAGATATTACTGAAAAAGAGGCTGAAAATTTGATATTAAAAATAAGAAAGCTGGGGGCTTTTGTTTCTGAATTAATGAAAAAATCAAAATAAACCCCCAGGTTGATTTATCCTCAACCTGCGGTATTTCTGGCTTATCCGCATATTTGTTTTATGCCATGCCTAAAGTGCTTCGGCCGTTTTGTGATCGCCAACGGGCGGTGCCGCGATGCGTGGAAATGCAAGAACGGGCTGCTATACAACGACTACAAGAATAATTTTACGGACAAGTGCCAGGAAAAGGAGAACCATAAATTATTCAAAAGAATAATCAAAAAGAGGCGTTACAAAGGCAAAGAAATGCCCTGCTGCGACGGATTAGGAAATAGATACAAGACGTGCGGGTGCTTGTTGAAATGAGTTATGCTTGGAAAATTGATTTCAGAAAATACCTTTCGCCATATAGCATGACATGGTCTTTTATTATATTTTGATGAATCGGGTCGCCGATTTTTTTAATAAAATCCTTTTCGCTTTCAATGGTCAAATTATATTCCCTGTCAAGAGTTGAGAATATTTCCCTTAACCCGCTTTTTGCTTTTGCATCTATTTTCCCAACAAGCCACATGTCAATATCGCTTTCTTTTTCAGCTGAAAATCTTGCAAAAGAGCCGTATACTAGGCAGAATTTTATTCCAGAAGAGCTAATCAGATCTTCTATCTGTGTTACTATCGGATTCAGTTTTTTGTATTTTTTTAAAAAATTATTTTTTTTGTCAATTTCCACCAGGGAAAACACATCCAAGCCCATGCCTGAAAAATTAGGATAGAGCAGCCTGATATGAGTTTTCTTTTTCCCCCCAAGCCTTTTTTCTTTAAGAACACCATTTTTGACAAGTTCATTTATATAATTAATTACAATATTCGGCGAAGTTCCGGATTCTTTCACAAGAGCAGAAAAATTTATACCGGGATTTCTGAAAATTGCTTCAAGAATTTTTATTTTTGCTTCGGAGTTAGGCAATATTTTCTGTATCATTTAAGCTCACCTTCTATGTATGATACAAGCTTTTTTGCAATGTCAAGCACTTTTTTGGCATCTTCCTTAGTCAGTTCTTCCCATTTATCCACATCATATTGGCTTATTTTTCTCATCTCAAATGCAATATCTATGCTAAGCGTATCCGAAAATTTTTCTGATATGGAAACCAGTTCATTGAAAAGCTTTTTGTCTATCAAGTTATTGTATTTTAGTGAAATTATCAAACACGAATGGTCTTTTGAAAAAACACCTTTCTTTTTTGACAGAAGGGCATTGGCTGCATGATGTATAGCATAGTACGCTTTTATTATTGTCCAGTCCCAGTTGCCATCTTCAAGTTCATCTATCGCACAGCTCAGGTCATGCTTCGCTTTTCTCAATCTCTTTTTGTAATGTTCTGGCGTATCTGGCAGGAATTTTTTCCTTTTCTCGCATGATTGGAACGAATTTTCTATTCCCTTCTCGCTTTTTGGCAGCTTTATTTTGACATTCTCCATCATAATTATCACTAATATTAATTAATATCATTTTAAGTATTAATTAATACTAAAAGTTTAAATAACTAATTATCACTATACTGATTGGAGAAGGAAAACCACAAAATGTTCAAAAGGATAATAAAAGAGGATAATAAAAAAGATAAAATACAAAGGAGAGAAATTGCTCTGCTGCGACTGTTCTGGAAAGATGTGTGGGTGCGCTGGGAAGATAGCTATTTAAATCTTACTGGTAAGATTAATATGGCGATAGCATGGCAGAGGTTATAGAAACGACGTCAATGAGCACGAAGGGTCAGGTAGTAATACCAGAAGACATAAGGAAAAGCATGCACCTTAAGCCGGGCACAAAATTTATAGTGATGGGAAGCGATAATACCGTGATGCTGAAAAAAATAGGGAAATTCGGCTTTGAGAAATTCGATGAAATGGCCAAAAAGGCAGGAGAAAACGCCCTTGTGAAGAAGCTTGCCAGACTGCCGGAAGAAGAGCGGACAAAAGAAATACAGAAACTAATAGACAGGCACAGGGAAGCGAGACGATGATAGTTGTATTGGATACAAATATTCTCATATCAGGTATATTCTGGGAGCATGGAAATCCCAGAAAAATAATAGATATGTGGAAAAACGGCAGGATTGAAATTGCGGTTTCTGAAGATACCCCCCAATGAGCTTTTTGCGGTTATAGAAAAAGAATTTGAAATGAGCTCTGAAGAAATAAATTACTGGAAAAATCTCATATTTGGAAATTCTATTATCATAAATCTAGCTAAAGAGCATGATATCATAAAATCCCATTCATTTGACAATAAATTCATAGATGTGGCTATCGAAGCAGGGGCAGATTATATAGTTTCAGGCGACAGGCATTTGCTTGAGCTGAAAGAATTCCAGGGAATAAAAATAATTACAGCAAAGGAAATGGTCTTGTTACCAAAATAATAACAATCGTTATCAAAACAATAACGATTTATTCTGATTTTAATTTTATATACCACCACAGATATAATGTATTAGCGAATGACAATAATTAGATAAATCAATCAGCTTATTGGAGGTGAGCAATTATGCCAGCACCATATCGGAGAGGCTACAAGCACACGGGCGGAAAAGGGCACGAGTCAACCGTTGACTGCGGCTACTGCGGACGCAAGGTCCCAAGGTGGAAGACATTTGTGAAGTATCAGGGATTCAGGATAACAGACCCGGCTATTCGCAAACAAATCGATAGACGACATATGAGCATGTTCAGCAGAAAGATATATGTCTGCCCTTCATGCGCGCGCTTCCGCGGAATAGTAAAAGTCGGCAGGAGCAGGAAGACGAGGAGCAGTTGATATGTTATGAATATTAAGAATATGCTGAAAAAAAAAGACAGCAAACATATTCAGGAAGCAGAAAAAGATATTCACTTAGGCAAGGAAATAAACAATGAAAAAATACACAAAAAAATCGCAAAAAAGGCGCATATGCACATCAAGGGCCTTTTCTACAGGAAATATATGATGAAGCCAGAAGCCCAGTCAAATACAAGGGCAGGGCAGATGCTCAGGCTGCTGAAAGAAAATGAATATCCCACCTTTAGGATATACCCGACAAAAGGATTCATATCACTGCCGTCAAAAGAAGACATAAAATTAAGGGGCATGATGTATCCGCTGATGAAGCCGTATGCATACGCAAATATAAAGTTTGATCCCAGCGAAAACATAATGGTTTACAATGTCATAGAGCCCGAACTGAATGAAAAAGAAAGGCAAATACTGGAAAAATTAAAAGACGGGCTCATGCAGATAATAGACATCAGCCTGAGGGATATCAGAAAAGAGGAAAAAATGATTGATTTTCTGGAAGTACATGTGAACAAATTAATCGAGGACTACGGCTTTCATCTTAGTGGCCAGGCATACATAAAGCTGATGTATTTTATATTCCGCGATTTCATAGGGCTGAATGAAATAGAGCCATTGCTGAAGGATCCTTACATAGAAGATATAGGCGCTGACGGCGTCAATGTACCTTTATATATTGTGCACCAGAAATTCGGCTCCATAAAAACAAACATAATATTCAATGACGAAAAATATCTCCGCGAGTTCGTGACGAAGCTTGCGGAGCGCTGCGACAGGTATATAAGCTATGCAGAGCCATTGCTGGACGGCTCGCTGCCTGACGGCACGCGAGTGCAGGCTTCATTGTCAAGCGATGTCACCACAAGAGGGCCTACTTTCTCGATAAGAAAATTCAGGGAAATGCCTTTCTCGCCTGTTGATATGCTCAGGCTCAACACAACGTCATCGGAAATGCTTGCATACCTATGGTTCACAATAGAGCATGGCGCGAATATTCTCATTGCCGGAGGCGTTGCGACAGGCAAGACGACTTTCCTTAACTGCATCTCCCTGTTCATTTCACCGGACGCAAAAATAGTGTCAATAGAAGACACAAGAGAGCTAACACTGCCTCATGAGAACTGGATACCCGGCGTCGCGCGCACGGGCTTTGTCGGCACAGGTACTGGCGAGGTGAGTATGTTTGAGTTGCTAAAAGAAAGCTTCCGTCAAAACCCGGATTATCTCATAGTGGGAGAGATAAGAGGAAAAGAAGCCTATGTCATGTTTCAGTCCATGGCAAGCGGGCACCCGTCTATATCCACAATCCACGCGGGTAGCGTTGACGATGTTATAAAGCGCTTGCAGACCAAGCCCATAAACCTGTCGCCCGGATTGCTGGAAGCGCTGGATATAGTTATAGTAATGATTCATGCAAGGGAAAGGGGCAAATCATCGAGGCGCGTCAAGGAAATAGTTGAAATAGAAAGCATTGATACAGAGAGCGGAAGGGCCAGGATATCCAAGGCTTTTGTCTGGCTGCCGTCTGTCGATTCCTTCGAATACAGGGGCAATTCGTCCGTGCTGAACAAGATATCTGTCGAGAAAGGCCTGCCGATGAATACAATAATAAAGGAAATAAGCAGGCGCAGAAGGATAATCAACTGGCTTATAGAAAATAATATTTCAGACATGAAGGAAGTTTCAAAATACATAAACATGTATTACAGGAATCCCGAAATGATTGAAAAGACAATAGGAATAGGTGAGATAATTGAGCAGAGTGCAGACAGGAATACCGGGGCTTGATGAAATAATCGGCGGCGGAATACCCGAGAATGATTTAGTTCTCCTGAGCGGCACGTGCGGCGCAGGAAAAACAATATTCGGGCTGCAGTTTATCACATCCTTTGCAGAAAAGGAGGCGGGCATTTTTGTCAGTTTTGAGGAAGAATTGGAGCAGATAAGAAATGCAGCCCAATGTTTTGGCTGGGATACAGACAAAATGGAGAAAAAAAACAAGCTAAGAATGCTAAAATACGATCCCTTCAGGATAGAGGACATATTTGAGATAATAGAGAGCAATATACGGGAGATAGGCGCGAAAAGGGTTGTGATTGACTCCATATCATCATTGGGAATATATGTCAAGGACGCCTTTGATTTGCGCAGGATGATACTTCAGGTAAGCAGCATGCTCAGGAAGAATAACTGCACATCGCTGCTTATTTCAGAAATTATGCCAAACAGAAATAATTCAATATCTCGCTTTGGTGTTGAGGAATTCGTGTCAGACGGCGTTATCGTGCTCCACAACATACTCGTTTCCAACGAATACCGCCGGGGCATATCTGCATGGAAGATAAGGGCGACCGACCATTCAAAAAAGATACATCCGTATAAAATTACCGGCAAGGGATTTGTTGTCTACCCGAACGACACCTTTACATTCAAGGGTGTTGGCTGATGTATAAAAATATCATAAGAGTTTTGGGAAGAATGGGCATGAAATATATGCCCGGCTATTTTTCTTCATTGAAGGAAGAAGTCAAGAAATCAAACCTTAATATTCTCATAGAAATCTATGTCGGCAGGATGCTTTTCCTCTGCATTGTTTCATTCCTTTTCATGTTCTCTTTTATTTTTGTGTCTTTTCTTGTTTTCGGCTCGCCTTTATGGTTTTCGCTGGGCAGCGCAATAATTTCATCAGTGCTAGTATTTTTTCTGCTGCTTACAGTGTTTCATTCATACCCGTTTAACAAATTATCTTCTAAAAAAACCAGCATAGACTCTGTCATGCCTTTTGCGATAAATCACATGGCAGCAATAGCGGCAAGCGGCGTGCCGCCGTTCATAATTTTCAAGCTTATGGCAAGCATACCGGAATACGCGGAAATAGCAAATGAGTCCAGAAGGATTGTGAGAAATATGGACGCGTTTGGCATGGATATACTGACATCGATAAAAAATGTCGCTGACAGGACGCCTTCGATAGAATTCAAACAGTTTCTTTATGGCTTTAAATCAGCAGTAGAAACAGGCGGAAACCTTAAGTCATATTTAGAGGAATCATCAAAAGAAGCCATGTTTGATTACAGATTGAAAAGAGAGAAATATTTGCAGACATTATCGGCATACGCCGACTTTTACACGGCAGTGCTCATAGCCGCGCCGCTTTTCTTCATTTCCGTTTTAGCTGTCATGTCTTTGCTGGGCGGGCAGATAATGGGCATGGACATTCCCACGGTTATGAGATTGGGCATATATGTGCTGATACCGGCACTCAATATAATTTTCATAACATTCATCAATTTCACGCAGCCATCAGTGTAAAAAAGAAAAAATATTAGGTGTTTAAAATGAACTATTGGATAAATCGAAATAGCGTTCAATTCAAAACGGTATTAATGAATTATAAGTATTGAAATGGTGTTTTGAAAATGAAAAACAAAAAATCATTCGGCTTAAAGGAGCTCAGCATAATAACAACTGCCATAGGCGTAATAATTATTTATTTTAATTTCACGTATTTTTCGCAATATTCCAACATATTCACGACGCTGAATCTTCTTTCTGCAATAATCATAGCAGGCATTCCAATACTTTATAGGTATATGGAATACAACAAGATAAAAAAGATAGAGTCGGCATTTCCCAGATTTCTCAGGGATGTCACGGAAAACATAAGCATCGGAATGACGCTGCCGCAGTCAATAAGGGCGGCGACTGAAAATGATTATGGGGTGCTGAGCCCCCACATAAAGGATATGAGCGCAAAGATAAGCTGGGGCATATCATTTGAAAAAGTTCTTATAGACTTTGCAAAAAAAATCAGGAGTAAGACGATGAACAGGACAGTGCAGACGATAATAGAGACGCACCGCTCCGGCGGCACAATAGACACTGTGCTCCGGTCAGTGGTAGACTCCATAAATCAATTAGAAAGAATAAAAAAAGAGCGCTCGTCCAGCATATACGCGCAGATGGTTTCTGGCTATATGATATACCTTGTTTTCCTTGGAGTAATGATAGGCATGTCTTCGTTCCTGCTTCCGGCTTTCAGCTTTGAAGAGACTATGCCGGACATGCAGCCGATGTTTCTGGAGCTGTTCAGGTCGCTGATTGTTATACAAGGATTGTTCGCAGGGCTTGCCATAGGGAAGATGGCCGAGGGCACAATTTTTGCGGGCATAAAGCATTCTCTTGTGCTCGTCGTCTTTGGGTACTCGGCTTTCGTCATCTTCGGGTAATCTTTTTATTGATGATGTCGAAAAACACGATATTATCTAAATCGAATCTAAAGATTCGATAAAATAAGGTATTTTTCTCAATGTAAAAAGCTTAATCAAAAAAGAAAACTATTTATATTTTCATATTAATTATATTATTCAGATTATTATGAATAGTACTACTAGAAAAATAAGGACGGTTGCTATGAATGAGCGCGGGCAGATAGTAATACCCGAGGATATAAGGAAGGATTTCGGGATAGAAAGCGCCTCAACGCTTGTTCTTATAGAAAGCGAGGGAGAAATTGTGATTAAAAGAGAGCTAGATGTTTTTCAGGCAATAGATGATGACAAGTTCTGGAAAGCCATATCAAAAGAATCAATGAAAAATACATGGCACAAAGAAGATAAGGTCTGGGATAAAATTTATAAAAGTGTTTAAAATGAAACAGCAGGATTTGGTCTGGGTAAGGCTGCCTTTTTCCAGCATGGAGGAAAGTAGAATCAGGCCTGCTGTCATAGTTTCAAATGACGATTACAATAAGAAAAGCATGGATGTTATAGTATGCGCTATCACATCAAATTTGGTAAGCAAGAATCACAGCATTTTTATAGACAGCAAAAACCTTTCTGCAGGCAATTTGCCAATAAAAAGCCGAATACGCGCCGATAAAATAATGCAGATAGAAAAGAGCCTTATAATCAAGCCATTCGCAAGACTTGACAACAGGACATTTGACAGCTTGGTTAAAGAAATAATAAAGCTGCTGCAAAGGAGAATTTAATATCTGTTTAACCACCACATTTTTTGAATAGAACTTTTTTTAAATCGAAAAATCTATATATACTAAACAAATACTATTTTAATACTAGATGGCAATGCGCTGGAAGAGGAACATACAGAAGTTAGGCAGGATACAGATACCCACAGAATATCTGGATGCCTACGGCATAAAGGAAGGCGACGAGATTCTCATAGAGGAAAAAAGCGATAACGTGCTTGTTATATCCATAAAAAAAAGGAGGCAGAACAATGGATAGGAAAATGCTGATTTTGGTTGGTTTTGCATTATTATTTTTATATTCATCAATATCGTTCGCGACAGGCATAAGCTCCTGCCAGAACCTGAACACAGAGGGCGACACCTACACGCTGACGGCGAATGTCAACACGCCCGCGATATGCTTCAACATCACTGCCAATTCAGTAACTCTGGACTGCGCTGGCTTTTTGATAAACTATTCGCAGAGCATAACGGGCTACGGAATTAATATAACAAGCAAGAACAACACGGTAATAAAGAACTGTTTAATCACATCAAACACGAACACGACAGAGTCGCCCAGCTCGCACGGCATTTATGTTACGACAGATGCGTACAATACAACAATTTACAATAATACGATAACGCTTTTCGCCAACTCGTCAGCAGAAGCAAACGCGCCTTTTGGCATATATCTGCTGACAAGGGTGCACAATTCATCTATTTATAACAATACGATGTTTACGAACGGGAATAACAGCTATGGCATATATGGAAAAACAACAATTTCAAATACTTCCATTTATTCAAACACAATAAACATCACAGGCACCAGCGGCTACGGCATATACCTATCATCAACAGCCTACAATAATTTAGTATACTCAAACACAATAAACACAACAGGCACCGGCGGACGCGGCATATATCTATTGACAACAGCCTACAACAATTCCGTATATTCAAATATCATAACAACTTCAGGCACCAGCGGCTACGGCATTCAGCTTTTAGCAGCCTACAACAATTCCGTATATTCCAACACGATAAACACGAGCGGCAGCGTCGGCATTGGCATATACCTTTCAACAACAGTCTACAGCAATTTCGTATATTCAAACAACATGACCACAACAGGCCAAAACGGCTGGGGAATATATCTAATATCAACAGTCTACAATAACTCCATATTTTTGAACAGAATAAACACAACATTCGTCAGCGGATACGGCATAATTCTATCCTCAACTGTCTACAACAATTCAATATATTCGAATTCTATAATGACAGCAACTTCGGATGGAACCGGAATAAGGCTTGGATCTAATGTTTATAGAAATTCATTATATAACAACAACATCACAACAATGCATGCGACAACTGGTTATGGAATTTACCTTGTAACCAACGTTTTCAACAACTCCTTCTGGAACAACACAGTGAATGCAAGCAGCCACAGGATATACATCAAGAACGCCACATACAACACGTTCGAAAACGACACGCTGATTGAAGGAACAACCACAACGAACAATGACATCTTTTCCCTTGACAACTCCACAAACAACAACTTCACGGGGCTGAATTTCAACAAATCAGATATCGGCTTCGGCGCAGGAAACAACAATTTGACAATAAAGTGGTTTGTGACTG
>DATDUE010000087.1:0-8531 GCA_035290505.1 archaeon
CTGCCGCATCGAGAACGATTACTTAATAACTGACGATGGCTTCGAGAAGCTGACGGATTTTTAAGTTTATTATTCATCTATTTATTTATGGAAGACGATATCAAAAAAGCGGAAGATGTCATAAAAAAAGAACATAAAAGAATTATAGATAATGAAAGACTGGATGAACCAGACATGAATTATGCTCGCGTAGAAACTAGTGGATATGAACGAGCTCTCAGGGTTGTTGAAAAATTATTAAAAGATCACAACCCAGAAACAATAAGAGAAGCAATTAAAAATTACTTTTCATCTGCTTAGTCCTTCGTCTAGTCATCCAGCATCTGCGGCTTGTGGGCTTCTTCTTTCTTTATGTAGACCATGTCGCCGCAGCTCTCGCACTGGGCCTCGATGAACTTTATGCCCTCGAGGCTTATTATCATCTTCTTGCCGCAGCATTTTGGTATTTCCGACATCAATATCACCTTTTTTTCTCTTATTTCAAATTCATTTCAAATAAAATTTTTCTATAAACCTTCTATCATTGGTCATCTGTTGCGAAGGGAAACAGAGTCATTCCGTATCAGATTGCGAACTTTGTGAATACGGGAGAAAACATATATGTTGTGCTAGCGCAATTCCATGTTTCTCTAAGCGAATGTGAATTAGTGCGAGCACTCATATCATAACACTAAATAACACTATGTGGGAATTCCTTAAATCCTTTTCTATACCACAAAAGTGGGAACAGAGTATGATACTTTTATCTGCCTAAAAGAAAAAAGTATGAATTTCAGTTCTTAACAATCTTCCCATTCTCCAAAACCATTATTTCCTTTCCGTTCGGGTAGATTGTTTTCAAATTCACGCCTTTGTGCGTTATGAAGTCCCAGTGCAGGCAGCTGTGCGATTTGCCACCGTAGGCGGGGTTGCCGTTGTCGCCTATGGCTATGTGAATCGTGCCGCCGATTTTTTCGTCTGTCAGCAGATAGCCGATTATTCTGTCTATTACGGGGTTTGTGCCGATGCCAAGCTCCGCGAAATTTGTCGTTCTTACTGTTTTCTCGTTTTTTTTGTCAATCTCCGTGCATATCTTTATTGTTCTTTTCAGGTATTTTTCGTTCTTTTCTGCTGTGGTTTTTTGTAAATTCAATTTTCCATTTTCAAAAATCATTCTTATGTTTTCAATCATCTTGCCTGTGAACCTGTCACGGCGCTTGGGCGAAAACAAAACGCCGCTGCCCGCCGTCTCCAGAGGCGTTGTGAATACCTCGCCGTCCGGAAGGTTTAGCCCCACATCGCCGTGCTTTATGTCATCATTACTGATTAATCCATCGCTCATCATTATTTTCCTGTTAGCCATGCGCAGCGTCAAATCCGTTCCATATTCATCCCAGATTTTTATTTGCTTTGCACCAAAAATGCCTTTTTTTATGGCAGTGCTGCGAGCAACAAGTATTTTCGGATTGACAAGCGTCGCGTCAAAGATGAATTTTTTTAGCAGTGAATACTTTATGCCGAGCTTTGATGCCATTTCCTCTGTCGGGTAACCCAGGTAGCACCATTTCACTTTATGTTCATCCATCTTTCTTGATATGGGTCTGCCGCCTTGTGTAGCTGCTTTCTGTTTCTTAGGATCTATGTTCTCCATTATTCTCGGGTCTTTTGGCCGCTCTATTGTTATCGTGTTGTCAAGCACCTCTATTATTTTTAATGCAAGCTTTGATGTCTTTGACAGGTATTTTTCCGGTATGCGTTCATACGATTCTTTTATGAAATTGTCGCTTGCTGTGGTGAAGCCTGCATGCACACCCCGCTCTTCAGCCATCAGAGCTATTTCTTCTACCAGGTCCTGCTCATGCACGCCGCCATTTATCCTCAGCGTCTCTTCCTCTTTCATGTTCATTGCATTGACTACCTGCCTGGCGATTTTTTTTCTGAGTGTTTTGTTCATGATAATCACATTTTGCAGTTGAATGAGTTCATAGTATTGTTTTAGTTTATGTAATTCAAACCAATATCTTCAAACCATTATCATTAGGCGGTGTGGGATGGCGGGATTTCATTTTATAGCAAATTCAAATATCTGCTCCTGTCTTTTTAATCATTTTCGCAGAATATTAAGGTTATGGTTTCGTCAGTTTATATAAAAATAGCAAAAGTGCTGAAGAATTCTTTGCATGTGAAAGGCAAAGACAGGGTTCTCGTTGTCACGGATGAAACTATGGAAAAAATAGCCGGGAAGTTTTATCATGTTGTTAAAGCGCTCGCCCCGGCGAGCCAGATATTGAAAATAAAGCCGACAGGCCAGCACGGCAGGGAGCCGCCATTGCTTTTGTCCATGATGAAAGGTTATGATGTAATAATTTATTTAACAAAGTTTTCCCTTACGCACACCGAAACGACAAAGGCAGCTGTTAGGTCTGGAAAGCGCGTCGCTTCGATGCCCGGCTTTACCGAGGAGATGTTTGCCGCGCTTGATGTCGACTATGAAAAGATGAGGGCAGATGCGATGAAATTAAAGAAATTGCTTGAAAGGACCAGTGAAGTAAAAGTCACGACATCATCAGGCACAGATGTGAAATTTTCTTTGGGTTTAAAAGTCACGCCATCCTTTGCCGATGCGTCAGAAGGCGTTATAAATCTCCCTGATGGCGAAGTCTTCCTGCCGCCGCAAAATATGAACGGTGTTGTTGTTTTCGATAGTGCCGATGGCATCGATGAACAGACTAAAATTGTTATAAAAGATAATGTGATTTTTGAATTTGAAGACAGCAATTCAGGAAAAAAATTGGAGAGTATACTTTCCGGCAAAAATGCAAGTTATGTAGCCGAGTTTGGTATTGGCATCAATCCAAAAGCAAAGGTCATAGGCAATGTCCTTCAGGATGAAAAAGTTCTCGGCACCTGCCATATAGCCTTCGGCAATAACACAGGTTTCGGCGGCACGAATAAGGCCGATGTGCATATTGATGTCATAATCAATGAGCCCACTATTACACTTGATGGAAAAGAAATAATGAGTGATGGTGTAAAAAAATGGTAGATGATATTAAATATATTTTCCGCAGCTATGACGTGCGCGGTGTTTATGGTAAAGATATAGATGAAGAAATAATGAGCAGCATCGGAAAAGCATTCGGTACCTACATAAAGAAAGATGTTGCTGTCGGCTGCGATGTGCGGTTGTCTTCCGAATCATTGAAGAAAGCATTTATTGATGGATGTATATCAGCAGGAATCAATGTCATAGATATCGGCGTGATGCCTCTTGGCTCAGCAGTATTTTATGGCTGGCAAAATAGCTGCGAAGTAGCGTATATTACAGCTTCCCATCTGTCAAAAGAATGGAATGGCGTGAAGTTCTTCAACAGCAGTGGCATCGGCTTCATGGAAGAAGAGAACTTTAAAATAAGGGACATATTCATGAAAGGAGTTTTCGACGAAGGCAAAGGAAAGTTGAAAAAAGAAGACAGCAAAAAAATAATCAGTGGTTATGTCAGCTTTCTTCACGGTAAAGTAAAGCCTAAAAGAAAAATTACCGTGGCACTGGATTGCGGAAATGGCTGCGCCTCGCTGCTGGTGCCGAAGCTTTTTGCAGACGGATTTTCTATTATTCCAATATTTGACAATCCAGATGGCTCTTTTCCCGGCAGGGGCCCTGACCCCCAGGAAAGCGAGCTGAATGAATTAAAAAAAGAAAAAGCTGATATCGGCATAGCCTACGATGGCGACGGTGATCGCATGGTCGTTGTCGATGACCTTGGTCGAAAGCTTTCTCCAGAACAGATATCTTTTTTTATTTTGTCTGATTTGCTGAAAGCAGAAAAGAAGCCGGTTGTGGCAAATGTCGAATGCACGCAGCTACTTGATGACATAGCCCAGCGGTTTGGCGTGCCTTTGATAAGGGTAAATGTCGGCCACACATTCCTCATGGAAGGGGTCACAAAAAACAATGCCTGCTACGGTGTTGAGGTTGCGGGCCATTACGCCCTGCCGAGCATCGTCCCGTTCGACGATGCCATCGCCATAAGCTATTTTGTTTCATGCCTTTTATCAAAAAAAGAAAAAAAGCTGTCTGAGATCATAAACGAAATTCCACACTACCCTTTTAGCAGGATAAACTTTTTCTGTGAAGACGATAAAAAATTTGCGGTCGTTGAAAAACTCAAAAAAACCTTCTCGGAAAAATACGACAATGTCAGCGCAATCGACGGAGTTCGTGTCGATTTTGAGGACGGCTGGATTCTTGTTCGTGCATCAAATACCGAGCTGAAGCTGCGTTTGACCATAGAAGCGAAGACGGAGAAGCGGTTTGAAGAATTAAAAAAGGAGTTTGTGGGAATTATTGAGAAAGAGATTTCTTCATAAACTCCCTCGCTTTCTCCAGTGACTCGAAATCGCCGATGTCGAACCAGTGGCCGTCAAAGGAAAAAACATGGACAGGCTGCTGCTTGCTCAGCCAGTCAATGAAGAAGCCAGGAGAATCCTTCCTGTTGCCTTCTTTTATATATGTTTCAAAGAGCGGCAATGCTCCTTTCGGCAGCAAATAACAGCAGGTAGCAGCTAAAGTGCTTGGAGGGCTTTCGGGCTTTTCCACAAAGTCTATAATTCTGTTTTTTTCGTCTATGCCTACGATCCCATAAATCATCGCTTTATTTTTGTCTTTTACGTCATAAACAGCAATGACAGGGCTTTTTTTGTTTCGGAAAAAAGAGATGAAATCCGGCAATTCAAAATCAAACAGGTTGTCGCCAGCGATTATCAGGCAGTCATCAGTGATGTTTTCCTTTTCTATCAGGTATCTTATGCCTTCTACCGTGCCGAATTTTCCAGCCTCTTCTTTTGTCGGCTCGATTATGAGCTTTAGTTTTGTGTTTCTTGTTTTATTATGAATATCAGTCCATTCCATAAAAGGCGCTGCAAACTTTTCGTTAGTGGAAACAAGTATTTCATCAACATCTTCTATTTTTTCTAATTTATTCACTATATGGTCTAAAATCGGCTTGCCGTTTATATCAAGCAGCGGCTTTGGCGTGTATTTTGTTAAAGGCCATAAACGCTTTGCATAGCCGCCGCATAGTATTATCGCTTTCATTTATTTCACTTATTGCCAACATTTAAAACCTTTACAGAATCAGCTATTATTTCTATTTCATTTTTATAAATTTGTATTTTGCCTGTTGCAGATACATTATCGCCTTTTCTTATTTCATAAACCCATGGGCTATTTTTCGCATCATTTTCAAACATTACTGCCTTTATTTTTCCCCCACCATCAATTTCAAGGAAGGCGTTGCCATTTGAGGAATAGGAAGATTTTATAGTTCCCGATATAGAAACGATTCTTCCAGTATAGCTGTTATCGATAGAGGAAATTTTTGTCTGCTCTGGCTGAATAGCTAATGATAAAATAGCAATGGCTCCTATGCCAATAATTGAAATGGCAAGAGAAATTTTTGTCAGGTTATCCAAGCTCAAACACCTTTATGTCTTCATATACCGGTCCCTTTGCTGTTAAAATCGATTTTTTCAGCTTTATTTCCCTGACAGGCATACTTCCAATTTCTATGTTTTTGTTTTTTTCCATGAATGTTTTTAGCTCATCATTTTTTGTCTTGACCCTTGCTATTGTCAGGTGCGGCTTCTCGCTGCCGAACATCTTTTGTAGGTTAATCAGCTCATCGCTTTCTATACCCAGCCAGACAACCTTTATATGATTGTTATCGAGAAAGCAGCCGATGCTTCTGATATTTATTTCAAAAGGCTTTGCCTTTTTGCAGATTTCTGATATCTTCTTTTCTATAAGTTCCGTGTTTTCTACCTCGCCATAGAATTTGAGCGTGATATGCAGGTTCCCCCTTTCAACAGGTTTTATTCCTTCTTTGGGCATCTGTAAATCATCTATCTTCTGCCTTAATTCATCACTAATATCAATAGCAGCAAAGCAGCGCATTATAAAAATTCCGGTATAAACTTTATAAGCACAGAAAAAGAGTTTATTTATATGCTGAGTTATTACAAAATCATCCTTATAGCTGTATTTTTTGTATTTTTTTTACTGATTTTAAAATTTGTTTTCGATTTAAGGACATCTATTGACAAGGAAACAATATTCATGCGCATACAGCAGGCGGGTTATTGCGAAGTGGCAGATGAATGTGTTTTTATTGATAAGCCGTGCAACATAATGGACTGTGGTGTTGCTGTTAACAAAAAAGAAGCACCAGGAATAAAATTCCTAACCGATACTTATAATTTTCCTTATATAGAAAGAGATTGTGATATAAAATGCCCTGTTTTAATAGGAACAGACTGCATAAATAATTTTTGTGCTTTGATAACAAAGAAATAAAGGTTAATGTGAGTATTATTTACAGAGTTCTTTAAAAATCAATAATTTTGCATATATTGGCTATTTTGAAGGGAAAAATCTTTTTAAAGACAGCTGTTCAAAATATCTTTAATGTGAGTATTATGGGAAGGAAAAAGGGACTTGACAACAGGAAAATGGTTGTTATTTTTTCTGTTTTGGCTAGCAATCCGGATGGTTTATGGTTGAGAAGGCTAGCTAAAGAATCTGCTCTATCGCCTGCTACAGTCAGTCATTATTTGAATACAGCACTAAAGTCATTGATCGAGGAAGTTAGTCTCGGAGAGGGCGATAAAAAAACGCTTTTGAGGGTTATAAAGCTGAAACCCTTTGTTTTTGAAAAGCTTCAGGAAGGCAAGGATATCAATGAAATACTTAAGCTGCTGAAACTAATAGAAAAAATTGGCTAATTAAATGTGTGAGGATTTGTTGGGTTTTCGTCTCGTTTTTATCAGAATTTAATAGTAGTAA
This sequence comes from archaeon, assembly GCA_035290505.1. Classification (GTDB taxonomy): domain Archaea; phylum Aenigmatarchaeota; class Aenigmatarchaeia; order GW2011-AR5; family DATDUE01; genus DATDUE01. Next base: position 6,824 of record DATDUE010000087.1, read on the forward strand.
TCACTTCATAGACCTTCATATGAACTTCATAGAGCTTTTCGTGAACTCCGTGAACATCCGTGAAGGTTTCGTGAACTTAATATGAACTTCATATGAACATAATTTTCAGCCTCACAAATCACAACTTTAAGTTCAAGAAAACTCACATATTTTTGTTTATTCCAATTAAAAACCATAATAAAGCTGTTATACCTTCACGAAACCCTTCATAAAACCCTTCACGAAACCTTCATAGTTCACGGTGAACATCATCAACTTCACCGTGAATTCACGGTGAATTTCGTGAACATTTTCGTGAACTTGAAGCCCAAAATTGATTATGTTCACAAATTTTCGTGAACTTCATATGAACTTCACAATACAAAATTTTATATAACTGACATGTTAATGTAATAAAATGTCCTACGAAGATTTTATGCCTGGTCATGAAGAGAGTAATGAAACAAAGGAAGAAAAAAAAGAAGAAATACAGATAATCAATAAGCCAATTAGTCATCAGATACAAACGATTAATCAGCCAATAGAGCCCAAAACATGGTTCAAAACGCTTAACTGGACAGGAAATCCATTCATTTTTAACATAATTCCCGGGCTTTCTGTTGGTTATGATGCCCAAAAACATGCTGTTTTGAATGCTTTGGAAGAGAAACATAAGCTAATCCTTGTTACAGGACCCACAGGAAGCGGAAAAACAACGTTTTTGCGCTGGCTGACAGGCCACCTGCCAAGAGGGTTCGATTATATCTATATAGGCAAGCCGCCCGCAAAACCAGATGACTTTTTGTTCATTTTTAAGGAGAAATACAGGGAATCGAGGCTTCGTAGGTTAATAAATCCAATGAAAAGCCTTTACCAGTTGCCTAATTACATAAAAAGTAGGGTAAAAAACCATCTTATCATATTTTTTGACGAGGCGCATGAATCAGATGTCGAAGTTCTTTCCTGGCTGCGTTTTCTAAGCGACAACGAGAAGATATCAGTTGTTATAGCAGGGCTGCCGGTTCTTGAAGACCATTTAAGAGATAATCTGGAAACGCTCAGGATGAGAATATCTAAGCGATTTGAGCTGCTATCGCTCACAAAAGAAGAAACAACAGAGCTCATAAAAAAAAGAATAGTGAGCATTGGCGGCTCGGGCGAAGAAATGAATAATGTTATGGATATTATCTACAATCAGACAGGCGGGTTTCCGCGCGAAGTGATAAGGCTCTGTGATGAGGCAATAAACAAGGCAATGAATTTGGGAATAACAAAAATCATCAGGGAACTTTTTGAAGAAAAAGTGGCGGCTGTTCAGAAAGAAATATCGCTTAATGTTTTGGATACGTTAACGCCCATGCAAAAACAAATTATAGAAATAATGAAAAAGCCCATGACGCCCGGTGAAGTTGCAGACATACTGAATCTGGAAAAATACAAGTCCAGGCAGCATGCTGTGCGCTCTGTGAACAATGTTCTGAAAGTGCTTTTAGCTGATGGACTTGTTGAAAGAAAAAAAACCGAGCGCGCCTTCCTTTACGAGCTGTCACCGAAGATAAAGACACTCGTGATAAAGGCATAAAATGCATAGAAAATATATTTTTTTATAAATGCTTTATTTAACATATTTTTAATAATATATTTAACATCAAATAAAAATACATTTTCATCTCTCACATAAGAAAACATATGATTATTTAAGTATTGGGAGCATAATTATAGAAAGTGA
>DATDUE010000088.1:0-5215 GCA_035290505.1 archaeon
TATTTATGAATTTTAAAGGTGTAGCGCCATTGGTAGCGACCGTTCTTCTTATAGCCATGGCAGTCCTTATAGCAGGAATATTAATGAGCTGGACAACAACGCTCACCAAGGAAACAACTTCTTCCGTATCAAATCGCACAGGCGGTGTAGTCGACTGCACAGGCTCTTCGATAGAAATACAGAGCGTTTTTCTTGATTTCACGGCAAACAAAAGCAGAGTGCTTGTTAGGAACTCCGGACAGCGCAGCGACAGCATAATAAGCGGCGTTATGCAGAACAACAATGGAGACACTCTTAACAACCTGACAGTTCTTCCAATAAGCATAGGGAGAAGCGAGCAGAAAATGGTGGAATTCAACATGACAGGAAAAATAACAGCATGCACCAATTTCAGCCAGGTTGTAATTTCTTCTGATTGCTTGTATGACACATACAACAAGAAGCCGACTAATTGTTGAAATCTTGCATTCCACTAGTCTATTTGACTAGTGGTGGAATGCGGGATGTAAACAATCTTTGTTATTACAGCGATGCCACCAGCCTATTGGCTGGTGGAGACAAAGATTGTTTCACATTTATTTTTAAGGATACTTTTGATTAAACCTTTTTTGAAAAAATTATTTTTTTATAATATTTTTACTTGTTTTCTTGGGGTTCATCAAGACCTTCTTTTACAAAAGAAGGGATTGATAGGGCAGCTCCGGTGGGAAGTGGCAGCATATGCGGTTTGTCCGCAGCCATTGCTCCACCCAGTGATCCTGCCAGCATTGGTCTCACAGTTTAGGGCTGCTGCATTCCTGCCCTGACCCGTTTCGCTATAAAAAACAATCCAACAGGGCTGGGCTTCTACGCTTTGACAACGGGCCGAATATACTGGCAAAACCGCCCGGAGTTGTCAGCCCCAGCTGAAGCGGGTTGCTGGTAACAGGTATCCGCTACCTACCCGGCCTAGCCCTGACTGTATTAGAATTTCAATTGTTTTTAAAGTTTATTTTTCATCTATTTTTTCCATGAGGCTTATCGAATTCAGGGACATAGCTGTGTCGGCTATTGTGTTGGCATTTGTTTTCTCTTATGAGGGATTTGGAAATGCTGACAGGCTTATAAAAAATATTCCTTTTGCCCTGCTTGCCGTTTCTCTTGGTTTTGTTTTACATGAATTAGCGCACAGGCAGATAGCAAAAAAATACAGGTGCCATGCGGAATACAAGCTCTGGAAAGAAGGTCTTATACTTGCGTTTGTTTTCGCTCTCGTGAGCAATGGTAATTTTGTCTTTGCCGCACCGGGAGCTGTGATGATTTACCCAATAGCGGACTTGTGGGGGCATTCTGCTGAATTGACAAGGAAAAAAATGGGACTGATATCGATAGCAGGGCCGATAATGAATATCGCCCTGGCAGCAGTGTTCTTTGTTGCCATGTTTTTTTCAACAGGAATGCTTGCTGAAGCGTTCAGCCTTGGCGCAAGAATAAATATTTGGCTTGCTCTGTTCAATCTGATACCCATAGGGCCTTTAGATGGGCAGAAGATTTTTTCTTGGAGTAGGAAACTATGGGCTGTGTTTTTTGCTGTTGTTGTAACGATGTTCACATTGCTCATTTTATAAAGTTTTTTTCCTTATTTTGAATATGCTGACTTTTGAAAAGATAAGAGAACTTGAGCGAGGCGAAAGGGAGGCAAAACAGCTGCAGAAAATGCCCGAGAATTTTTTCGATGACCTGGCCGATTACCTGAAAAAAAAGGAAGAAATTAATGAAAAGACATCAACAGACATCATGGAAATAGAGAATGTTAAGGCAGCGATAAGGAGGCTGTTCGAGATACGGGAAAGAAAGATGATGGATATGATGATTTACACGCTGAGGACCGGCATGATTCCGGAAAATTTAACAAATAACGAAGAGCAGTCATTTTTCGCCGTTCTTGAAATAATGAAAAATCACAGGGAGAATTTTTTCTCTTTTAGAAGCGGGGAAAAAAAGGAAAAAAATACGTATTTTGTCGCAAGAAAATCGCTGCCCGCATTTATAGGCCCCGATTTGAATACATACGAAATACATGAAAATAGCATTTATAGCCTTGATACATTTCCAAAGCCTTTAAATGATTTGTTATTGAAAAAGGGGATAATTGAGATAGTTGAGGAATAAAAATTCTGGCTTTTGGAAAGTCACAACAGTGATTATTATGTTATTTCCAAAGAAAATAAGGAAGTATTGCATCTACTGCAGAAAGCACACAGAGCATATAGTAGAGGAAGCGAAAAGAAAGCCGAGAAGGCAGGATACCAAGAGCCAGAGGCGCTTCCTTCGCAAAATGAAGGGCTACGGCTCATTTCCCAGAGAGAATCCAAAAGGCAGGGAAAAGCCCACGAGAAAAATAGATTTAAGGTATAAATGCGTATCCTGCGGCAAAAAGCATTCTGTGGGCAAGGGTTTTCGTGTAAAGAAATTAGAATTTAAGAAGGAAGAAAAAAAGTGATATATAATGTTTGATTTCTTTTTTGCGCTGAATCCGGTAATTGCAATAACTCTGTTTTCTGTATTAGTTCTTATTGTAATAAATCTATGCTACAAGTTCCTTGCAAACCAAAGTGATGCAAAGGCTATAAAAGAGAGGCAGAAAGAGTTGAGCAAAAAGATGAAGGAAGAGCAGAAAAAAGGGAACACGGACGAGGCAAAGAAAATAATGGGGCAGGTAATGCAGGAGAACAGCCGTTTGATGAGGCTAACCATGAAGCCCATGATTGTTTCATTCATTGTGGTAATGATATTCCTGCCTTCCATGGGAAATTTTTACAGCGATTATCAAGTTGCTTTGAATAACAATTCAGGCAATGTTACGATAGAAAAGAATTTTTATGCTGTTGAAAAAAACGGCAATGAGGTAAAGATAGGAGAGATCACGACAGGCTTCGGAAAAATAGAAAAAATAGAAGGCAAAAAATTTATTATCAATGAGGAAAACGTCAATCTAAAGCTGTCGCGAGTTGCAGCTATTCTGCCTGTAACAATACCGATATTGAATAAAAGCGTCTCGGGCTGGCTGTTCTGGTATATAATTGTCTCGATACCGATGATGATAGTGATAAGGAAATTCATGAAGATCTACATATAAGTCGAAAACCTAAGGTTTTCATCCTTATCAACCTCCTTTCCTATGTAGAAAATATTACTATGAAAAAGATTCTCATCATTATTAAAATATTTCATTCAATCTCTTTCTATGAAAGACGATTTTTTTGTGCTGTCAGAAGACATAGCGGCATTTGGCAATTATCCTGGCTCACGCAGCATAGAGGAATTGCTGCACAATGGAATTATAATACTTGACAAGTGGTGCGGCCCTACCAGCCATGAAGTGTCTGCCACGGTTAAAAAGATTCTGGAAAGAAAAAAAACAGCGCATGCAGGCACATTAGATCCGCAGGTTTCAGGCGTCCTGCCGATAATGCTGGAAAATGCCTGCAAGGTCATGCCTGCCCTGCAGAAGCAGGAAAAAGAATATGTTGGTGTAATGCACCTGCACAAGGAAGTAAATGACAAAGAATTGAGCGATATAGTGAAAAAGTTCATAGGCGTTATTACGCAGAAGCCGCCTGTGAGGAGCGCTGTTGCCAGAAAGGAAAGAAAAAGGACAATAAAAAAATTTGAAATTCTTGAAAGAAATGAAAAGGATGTGCTTTTTTTAGTCAGCTGCGAAGCAGGCACATACATAAGAAAGCTGGTTGATGATTTGGGAAAGCAAATAGGCGGAGCGCACATGACTGAACTAAGAAGAACGAGATCGGGAATTTTCAATGAGCAAAAATCCCACAGGATACAGGATATCGCAGACGCATTTTTCTTCTGGAAAGAGAGCAAGGACGAAAAAATAAGGGATTTTTTGCTGCCCGTAGAGGCGTCAATAGAAAACACGAAAAAAATAATAGTCAAGGACTCGGCGGTAAAATCGCTCCTTAACGGCTCGCCACTTTACAATGGCGGCATTTCGAGAATAGAAAAAACAATAAGAAAGGATGATTTAATTGCTTTGCTGACATTGAAAGGCGAATTAATTGCACTGGCGAAAGCAAACATTGACTTCAATGAAAGGACGATAAAGAGGAAGCAATTAGTGGCAAAGACTGACAGGGTTATAATGAGTTTATAAATTTTTTTGAGCAATGAAAATCATGCTTTCAAAAGAACTGCTCTCCGTGATAGCATGCCCGAAGTGCAAGGGCAATGTGAAGTATGACAAAAACAAGCTGGTATGCAATAAATGCAGGCTGCGATACAAGATTATTGACGATATACCCGACATGCTGATAGAGGATGCGGAGAGGTTTTAATTTATATATTTTCATGAAAAGATTATACAATGGCTTATTTCTATATTCTTGAGTTCGGCGGACAGCACACGGATTTGATAGGAAACAGGCTCGAGGAAATCGGTTTTGATGTCAAATACGCGAGCAGCGACAAAAAGGTTTCAGAGATGCAAGATGCCGCAGGCATAATCCTTTCAGGCGGGCCTAAAAGTGCGAATGACGGGTTTCCTTATGATGAAAAGCTTTTTGATGCTTCCATACCTGTCCTTGGCATCTGCTATGGAATGCAGCTACTGGGAAAAAATCTCGGCGCGAATATCCACCGAAAGACAAGGGAGTACGGAGAAACAAAGATTTCGATAATAAATCCCGACACGCTTTTCGATGACTTGAAAAAAGAAGAGATCGTGTGGATGAACCACGGGGATTCGATAACAGAAAAAGAAGATTTTGAAATCCTCGCTTACACGGAAAAGGGCGTTCCCGCAGCAATCAAAAGCAGGCAGGGGCCTTATTACGGCGTCCAGTTCCATCCCGAAGTCACGCACACGGAAAAAGGTAATATTGTTCTCAGGAATTTTGCCGAAAAAATATGCAGATGCGCGCCAATTGAAAAAAAAGAAGAATTCGATGCAGACAAATTTATCGAAGAGGCTTTGATGCGGCTCAGGGACGAAGTTGGTAGCAGGGCAGCTCTGGTTTATACAAGCGGCGGAGTTGATTCGACGGTCGCTGCCTGCCTTGCAAAGACGGCAGGTCTGAAAATACAGCCTGTTTATCTTGAGATGGGCAATGGCAGAAAGGGCGAAGCCCAGTATGTTTCTTCTGTTATTGGGAAAATTCTGAACAACGATATTTATGTCCATGATGCTAGCAGCAGGTTTATTGATGAGCTCTACGGA
>DATDUE010000089.1:0-6829 GCA_035290505.1 archaeon
CGCGGAAAAATTAAAAATCCCGCTAAAAATCATGGCAAAAGGCGACGACTATGCAAAAATCGTGAAGAAGCCAAAGCACGGCTACGGAAAACACGCTAATCCCTGCATTGACTGCAGAATCTATGCTTTCAAGAAGGCAAAAGAATACATGAAGGAAATCGGCGCCAAGTTTATCTTTACGGGCGAAGTCCTAAATCAGCGGCCCATGTCACAGCACAAGCAGGCGCTTATGCTCATAGAAAAGGAATCGAGTTTAAAAGGGCTTGTCGTTCGGCCATTGTCAGGTAAATTATTGCCAGCAACAATGCCTGAAAAAAAGGGCTGGATAAAGAGGAAAAAGATGCTTGACATTGAAGGCAGAAGAAGGATAAAGCAGATAGAACTGGCAAAGAACCTGAACTGGAAGGACTATCACTGCCCTTCTGGCGGCTGCTTGCTGACCTATGATGAATTCTCAAAGAAAGTAAAGGATTTGGTGAAAAAAGAAAAAGAGCTCACCATGAAGAATTTGGCGCTGCTGAAATACGGGCGGCACTTTCGCTGCGGCAGGAATAAAATAATTATCGGCCGGGACGACAAGGAGAACAAATTGCTCGCGAAGATGAGGAACGAAAAAGACTATCTCTTCGAGGCGGAAAAAATCATGGGACCCACGACGATTTTACAGGGGCCGAAAAATAAAAAAGCAATAGAAACTGCGGCAAAGCTGACGGCGCGATACGGGGATGCGAAAAAAAAGAAAGTGAAGATATTATACGGGCAGGAATTGAACAAAAAAATAACCGTTGAGAAAGCGAAGGAAAAGGAGATTGAGAAATTGAGGATAAAATAGAATATTCCAATGTCACTGATTTTCCATTTTATAATCTGTTTCTATTTCTGCGAAACCTTTTTCTATTTTGCATAAAAGGCATGTATAAATATTCAATTTGTCTTTTACATATTCCATCTCTTTTACATAGTCCTTTCCTGAAAGTTTCTCTTTTTTATATTTGCCTTCACATGCTGATAGTATTGCATCACCCAATAATTGAGCGCCGCGTTGATTCAGCTTTTCTATTTTGAATGAAATATACTTTTTTATTCCGTCTACAGAATTTAGAACAATAGTTTCTTTTGGCATTTTTTTCATCTCCATTTATTAATTAGATTTTTCATGCTTTCTTCAGGTATTTTTCATCGACTACTACCGAACCGCCATCTATTATGGCAAGAAGCCTTCTGTACGCATTTTCTTCTATCGGTTTTTTTAGAGTTTCCAGCTTGTCTATTTCAGCAGAAATATATTTTTTTATGTTGTCTACAGAATCCAGAATAATAGTTTCTTTTGGCATTTTCATCACTTATTATTTTTCATTAATCGCTCGTTAATTTCCTTACTGCATCACGGACAGCTTCGCTCCTGTTTGGATAGATTCCTCTCTTTACTAGAAAGTCTATCCTTCTTATTTGCTTGTCTGTCAGCCTTATCTGCATTGTTTCCATTGGCATAATAAAAAAACTTCCATTACGTTTATAGTGCAAATGTAGTGCATTTACCTTACAGTAGTGATATCAGAAAAGCTTAAAAGCCTTTTTATATTGGCAAAAGCAATAGATATTTATGGACTTTGAAAAGCTGCCAAGGTATCTTTTGTATGCGCTTGGGTTTTATACGATCTTCTTTTTATGGACGCTGTTCTACTTTTTTGTCCCTGCGCTTGCAATCTTGGCCGACAACGCGATGCTGTACATATTTCTTGTTGTCATATCGCTTCCATGGATTTTCATAGCGCTGTATTTTAAAGGCAATATCAAATTCGTGGAAGAACACCAGATAGCGATGAGGCTTATTATAGTTGGCAGCATATCTGTCGCATCATTTTTAATACTTATTATTTTGCTTTCTGTATTATAATGCATTCCAGCCGATTTCGCCATGGCATTTATAGCATCTGCCGACATTTGCATTCCATGTCGGCAGGACTAAGCCTGTGCATTCATCTTCAGGGCACGATTTAGGGCTGTCATTATAACCCTTAAATACAAAGCCGCCACTTTTGCCCTTAAAAGAAATATACTGCTTGCAATTGCCGCCGCCTTTCTGGCCGACGTCATCCACAGAAACTTCGCATTTCTTGTTTTTAGTATAATGCTGGCAATCTATAATGCTGTCTATTCGGCGAGGATTAATCTCTCTGTCATGATATATCTCGATTCCGACTTTAACTGCCCTCTTGAGGCTGTCTTTTCTGCGGCGCGTCATCCCCTTGCATCTGATTTCGTATTTTTCTCCGAGAAGCATATTCTTCATATTTTTATCTCTTTTATTATAAATTATTTCTTTTATTATAAATATAAACCTTTCTGTTTAATAAAATTAAGATAATTATGGACGATTGTATTTTTTGCAAAATCATAAGGAAGGAAATCTCGTCAAAAACAATTTACGAGGATTCAGACAGTTTAGCCTTCTTAGACATAAACCCCGCAAGCCCCGGTCACGTCCTTGTCGTGTCAAAAAAGCATCATGCGAACATTTTTTCCATTGATGACAATGACCTGGAAAAGCTTGCTGTTTGCACAAAAAAAGTCGCTAATATTATAAAAGAAAAGCTTGGGGTAGAAAACATAAACATACTGCAAAACAACGGCAAGCACGCAGGGCAGCTTGTTTCGCACATGCATTTTCATGTCATCCCGCGATACCCGAACGACGGGATAATGATTTCTTTCCCGCGGGCGCAGACAGCAGAAAAGGATTTGGACGATATGAAGAAAAAACTGACAGAATCAACGGCAAAAAAGGACTGGGACTTGGAGTGGTAATCACATTCCGACAATTTCCCTCGCTATTTTCTCCGGCACGAATTCCACTAAGTCGTCATAGCCCTGCCCAACACCCATGTAAAGTATCGGCTTCTTCAGCACAAAAGACGCTGAAAGCGCTGCGCCGCCTTTTTCATAGACATCGGCTTTTGTGAGTATTATTGCATCTATGCCTACGGCCTCGTCAAACATCTTTGCCTGATTATAGATATCATTGCCTGTCAAAGAGTCAAGAACAAGAATCTTCATGTCTGGCTTATTTACTCTAACGACTTTTTTCAGCTCGTCCATCAGATTCACATTGCTATGGCTTCGTCCTGCTGTGTCCGCTAAAACAAGCTTTGATTTTATAGCAGCAGCATGCTTTCTTGCGTCAAATATTACAGCAGCCGAGTCAGAGCCATATTGATGCTTTATTAATTTTGCGCCAAGACGATTCGCATGCTCCTCCAGCTGCTCTATGGAAGCAGCACGGAACGTGTCGCCTGCCGCAAGGATGGGACTGTATTGCTTAAATTTGTGCGCGATTTTTGCCATGGTCGTCGTCTTTCCCACGCCATTGAAGCCTATGAACATTATAAGAAACGGCTCGCTGCCTGATGAAATCTTTTCATTTAAATCTATTTTGTCCTGTGTTGTTATGTCTATTATCGCTGAATAAAGCGCTTTTTTTATTGTTTCCCCCGTTTTTCCTCTTTTTGCGCTGGTACCAATTAATTCCGCCTTAACATCATCACAAATTCTTTCCGCTGCTTCAAAAGCAACGTCGTTCTCCAGCAAAGCTGTCTTTAATTCCTTTAAAATATCTTCTATCTCTTCCCCGCTGAGCTTTTTCTCCACAACTTTTTTTGTCAGTTTTTTGAAAAACCCTCTTTGCGGCTCTTCTTTTGTTTCAGGTATTTCTTCTATTATTTCAAAAGGTTTTTCCTTTTTTGTTATTACAGTTATCTCTTTCTTTTCTTCATCTTCTATTTCACTCATTATCTCTTCAGCAGATTTCATCTCAGGCAATTCTTCCTTTATTTCCTCGTATGTTTCTTTTTCTGGCAGTTCTTCTTTTTGCTCCTCGATTTTTTCCAGTTCCTCGATTTTTTCTTCAATCAATTCTTCTTTTTCAGGAATAATTTCTTCAGTTATTGGCTCTTCTTCTGATATTTCTTTCTCTAATTTTATTTGCTCCTCTTTTTCCGCCTTTTTAGAAACCTTCTCGACTACCTCTTTTAGCTTTTTCTTCAGGAAACCGAACATAGAAATCACACATTCTTTTCAGCAAGTTTCTGGAATTCTTTTTCCGATTTTTCTATCTGCCCGCCAAACCTGTTTATTTCGCTGACAATCCTTTTGTCAGCATCATCAAGCTCTTTTATCCTTTCCTTGAGCATTTCTGCTGCCTGCTCCCTTTTTTTTGTCAAAACAACGCCAGCGCCGACTCCTACAAGCACATTATCGGTGTCCGTTATGTCAGACTTTACAAACGACAATGAGCCCAAAGACGACCATATCTCATCACCTTTTTTTACTGCTGAGAGCTGCTCCAGCGCATTGATTGTTGTCGCTATTTCTGTCACCTTGTTGTCTATGAGATTTTTTTCTTCTATAAGGGCGTTAAATTCCTGCTTTAACAGCTGCAGCTGCAGATATTTTCTCTGTATTTCCTTTTCCGCTGTTTCGCTTTTCATATAAATCCCAATGCCTCTGTTATTGCGCCGAGCTCAAAACCTGTGCTGGCTTTTGAAACAATGATTCCTTTGCTGTTTGCGATTATACCTGCGCCAGGAAACGGCGAGCCGAAATTCACTGTTCCTTTATGAGCTGCAACATTTAAAGCCTTTTCAATGATTTTTATTTCTTTTTCCTTTGCTTTAGGATGTATTAAACAGCCTTTGTTCGTAGCAAATGCAAGGGTGCCTATTACATTGGAACCGATAATTTTTTCTGTTTCACATTGCAAACCAAAAAATCTCTCTATCTTGCTTTTTTGTTTTTTGAGAAGCGGTGATATCACTATGCCGCTGTCATTCATCAAAATAAGATTTCCCAAAGCTGTGTGCTCGCCCCCAAGAAACAACACATCGCCTTTTATTTCATTTTCCTCGCCTATTATTTCGTGCGCCATTATGCCAGAAGAATTGCCCGAAAGAAAAATACCAGCATAATCCATGTTGAGAGGGCTGATTATTTCTATTTTTGTTTTTAGTATGTCTTTCGTTTTACTTTCTAATTTATTTTTTGGCTTAAAGCCAATAAAGCAGATTTTTTCTGTTGCAAAGCCGTAAAGCCCCAGATTTGGGTCGTCGCCGAAATTTGTCCTTAAAATATTGTCCATAAAAATCATTTTCTTTTCATAAGCTGCCTGTCAGAGCCATAAATATTTTTAATAAACCTTAATTTTTTTTTCTTTTTTCTCGGTATTTCATTCATTACAATAATAATATCATCATCATCTTTTAGAGAGAATTTTTCCTTGATATTTTCCTTTGAGATTATTTCAAGCCTCGTGTCGCTGTAAATGTACTCTTTCTGCCTCATTGCCCAGCAACCATATCTTTCGCCCCCGACCACAATCTCTATTGGCGCAAGATATGCGTCTGTTTTTCTTGAACCATCAAGCAAAACATGCTCTATAGCCTTGGTCGAAAATTTTTTTATGTCTATCGCTTTTTCCAGCCTTATATCCAGCGTCCCTTTGTATGGCTCAAATCCGATGATACCGATAAGCCTGTGAAAATATATGTCTATCAGCGGACTTCCGCGCATGGCACCTGAGATGACTTTTCCTTTTATATCCATAAAAAACTATCAGCAAAAAAACTTATAAAGTCCATAATCTTAATTTTTAAACCTTCCCAAAAATATATATATAGTGATAATCATGCAATGGAAATGCACGATATGCAATTACATATATGACGAAGAGGAAGAGGGCAAGGAATTTCACAGCCTTTACGACGACTGGTACTGCCCCACATGCTGCTCAGCTAAGGAAATGTTTGTCCAGAAGGGCAGAAAAAGAGGGGAAGAATTATATGATATTGTGATTATTGGTTCTGGGACCGCAGGAATGACCGCGGCCATATATACCGCAAGGTACAACATGAAGACGCTTCTTATTTCCGAGGATGTCGGCGGACTTATGAACGACGCCTACCCTGTGGAAAACTATCCTGGCTACATATCTATTTCCGGATTTGAGCTAATGCAGAAATTCAAGGAGCAGGTTGAGGCATTGGATGTGACGATAGATGAGGAGGAAGTGACATCCATAGAAAAAGGCGATAGCTTCAAAATAAAAACAAAAAACAAAGAATATAAGACAAGGGCCGTTATAATTGCCACAGGCTCGAAAAGAAGGAAATTGGGCGTTCCTGGCGAGGATCATTTCAAAGGCAAGGGCGTTCATTACTGCGCCATATGCGACGCTACGCTTTACAAAGGAAAAACGGTTGCCGTTGTTGGAGGAAGCGATTCAGCAGCGCAATCTGCTTTATTGCTTTCACAGCACGCGAAAAAAGTTTATATTATTTACCGCAAAGAAGACATACGAGCAGAGCCGATTCATAAAAAAAGAATAGCTGAAAAAAAGAACATTGAAATAATACCAAATACCAATATCACGGAAATAAAGGGGCATGATTTTGTCAGTTCTGTTTTGCTAGACAAACCATACAAAAGCAAAAAGGATTTTCATGTTGACGGCGTTTTCATTGAGGCAGGTACGATGCCTTCAACAGAAATAGCAAAGAAAGTAGGAGTGGCATTAAACGAAAAAGGCGAGATAATAACAAACGAAAAGGCAGAGACAAATATAGAAGGGCTTTTCGCGGCAGGCGATGTGACGAACGATTTCTTAAAGCAGGCAGTAGTCGCCGCAGGCGACGGCGCGAAAGCGGCTTTTTCCGCATATCTCTATTTGCTGAAGAAAAGAAGGGAAGGGAAATAGAATAAATGCTTATAAGTATATATTTCAGTAATTATAAATATGATAAATAAAATATTCTTTGAACAAAAAGGAGTGAAAATA
>DATDUE010000090.1:0-2905 GCA_035290505.1 archaeon
ACCCTGTACCTGCCGTCAATGGGATGCATGGACATATTTTTCTTTTTTATTGTTTTATGAAAATATTAAAAGGCATTTATAATTTTGCCGCATATAATAGGTATGCCTATTGTTTCTATTGTCAAGGGTTCTGAGAGGAAAGAAAACATAAGAAAAGCCATAAATCTCATTGAGCCGCGCATTGATGAGCTGATTAAGGAGAAAAACAGCGATGCACTGTTCATAAAGATAAATACAATTGATCCTAATTTTCCCAACGCAAACACACACCCAGACGCGCTGGAAGCTGTTCTGGAATATTTCTATGAAAAATTCGATGAAATAATCATTGGCGACAATTCTTTCGCATTCACAAAAAAGAAGAACCCCTATAAACATTTAAAAAAAGCATTTCCGAAAATAGCTTTCTCTGATATGGAAAAAATTGAAACAGAAAAAATAATCTTTGAGTGCATAAAAGGTACAAAAGAAGCGGAAATTTCCCTGCTGCCCAAAAATGCTTTCACTGTTTCTCTCGCCCTGCCGAAAACGCATGATGCTGTTGTCTACACAGGCTGCAGCAAGAATATGCTCGGCTGCGTTGTAAAAAACCGAAACATGGTTCATGGCACTGCATTCTATAAGCGTATTTTTTTCAGGGTCATGGCAAAGAGCAACTGGCTCACCCACAAAAATCTCGTCAAAGTGATTTCTTTTGCAAGGCCTGATTTATCGGTTCTGGACGGCTTTGTCGGCATGCAGGGTAACGGCCCGATATTCGGCAGCCCCATTGAGCTAAACTTTGCCATGTGCAGCGATGATTGCATAGCATTGGATTTTCTAGCAGCTAAATCAATGGGCTTCAAACACGTCCCCTATCTTTTATTCTGTAATAAATATGGAGCGGGGACAACAGACCTGAAAAAAATAGGCATTGCTTTTTCTGGCTTTGAAAAATGGGAAGAAATATGCAAAGAAGCGAAGCCGCACAGGCTATACAAATATCAGGTGCTGTCAGAATATGACGGCTTTAATGTTATTGACTTTAGGATGCTGCTGGAAATTTTTTCTAGGTTCTACAGGCTGAAAGATAAGATTATTGACAAGATTAAAAAAAATAATTCAAATATTATTGTATAAGCAAAAAGAAAAATTTTTACTCTTCACTGGAGTCTTCGTCGCCCTCGTCTTCCCACTCGTCATCATCTTCATCTCCGAGTCCGCCGCCGAGGTCGTCGTCATCTTCGCTATATTTTCTTATTTTCATTGTTTCACCTTGAATTGTTTTTAACTACATGCAAAATCTATTTAAAGGTTTTTTGCGTGTTTTTTTGCCCGTTTTTAATATTTTTATTATTATTAAATAACAAAAAATAAAAATTAAATAAATAAATAAAATTTTAATTAATTATTACTTTTATATAAAAAACTATAAAGCTGCAATAAAATATATGTTTTTTAATGTATAATATGAAATAGTGAAGCAAGGGCAAAAATCTATTTATAGCGCCATAGGCAATAAAGTAAAGTTACATACAATGGCATGTGGGATGCCATCTAATAGTTTATTGGGGGTGTGGAGAATGAAGATAAAGCACTGCTACAGCTGTAGGGATGGTAGACTTATCAAGCATGGAAGCATGATATTCTGTGGTTTTTGCGGCAAGGAATTTAATCCAAACAAGACGAAGATATGAAATTTGAAATTTATATGAATGATAGCGTATGCTTGACATAACGGATATTTTCTATCTTTTTGCCTATATCATATGCGCTTATACGCAGTTTTTCCATTAGGACAAATTTGGGTGGAATGAGTGCAACGTCCCGAAGAGCTGGCGAAGAGTCTGCGGAGGCGCCGCAAGTAATATTTATAAAGTTAAGTTTTACTCCTATTTGTATGGAGATCAATCTTGAAGAATTAGCCCGATTTTTAGTAAAGGCAAAATCTCGAACATACGCAGGAGATGGAAAGGAAATTCCGCCGCAAAGACCGGGCTTCAAAGAATTAGAATATGTAGAAGGAAATTTAGAATATAGAGATAGTTATGCTGGTTTCTATTTTGCGCCCGGACAAGAAATTGTGAGACTTCAAGGAAGACCGGTCTGGGCAATGGCGTATAGTGGCGGAATGAGACCAGAATATCACGGACAGAGAGATTTTGCCAAACAAACATTTACATTTCTAAAACAAGCATTGTCAATAGTTGAAGAATCAAGACCATTTAGAGGGCCTGAAAACTTCCGCGATGGAGAATGGGAATACACAGACACAAGTGAAGGAGATATTACAGACTTCAAAGGGACAGAGCATATTTTGTTTCAAGGAAAGGAAGTTTTCAGACAACATTATATTGGAGGGCTAATTCTTCCTAAATAGCGGCGCCGTAGCAGATTGCAACTATCTATATTTTCATTTCCTAACAAATGCCCTTATCAGCAGGGGCGTCACTATTATTGTCAGGATTATTGCGGCAACAAGTGCCGTGAAGACGCTGCCGTTTATGGCGCCAAGGGCGAGCGCTATCTGGGCAACAACAATATTATAATCGCCCCGTGGTATCATTGACAGGCCAATCAGCTTTGCTTCTTTTCCATAATACCCGAAAAGCCTGCTCACAAGCCCGCAGCCGATTATTTTTCCCATTACCGCCGCCGCAAATATCATTGCAAAAAGCGTTATATTAAGGTCCTTCAAAGCCACCATCGTGCCTATTATGGCAAAGAACAGGGGAATAATAAATCCGTCAGAGATTATCTTGATTTTCGGGACTATGATGTTTTCCGTATACTGGCTTTTTGCCATTGCCATGCCCGCTAGGAACGCGCCTGTGGCAATGCCGAGCCCTATGTTTTCCGCGATAATCGAGACAAAAATCGCCATTGTTATCGGCACGGCAAGGAAAATATTCTCGTCAATAAATTT
>DATDUE010000091.1:0-2466 GCA_035290505.1 archaeon
ATCCTCCGCTTCATATTCTTTGATTCTATAACCATCAGCAAATGCTCCTAGCCATGCGAATGGATTATAGTGTTTGTAGTTATATTTTGGTTCTGCCATATAATGAGAATATCAGTTAACTTTTTAAGTAGTTCAGTTCAACCTATAACCATCCGTTCTTCTTTGCACGGCACTTTTACTGTAAAATACCTGAATTCGCCGTTTCTTTCATAGACATTGGCTATGCGATGTTTCTCGCCAGCTTCTGTTTTTATGACAGTGCTTGGCTTCATGACACAGGATATATCCCCGTTTGAGAGCAATCCGCATCCCGCCTCGGTTACATGATATTCGTCGAAATTGTCATGCCAATGAAAGATTCTGTCTGCTCTTTTAGTAAAATCCTTTCTGCCTTTCAAAATTTCTGATAAAGAATCAATGCTATAAGTCCTCATTAGTTTCATTTAATTGCATGAAATCTTTAATAGCTATTTTCGCAGCACCCTGCCTGTAGTGGCGTTAATTATTCTTGTAACTTTTTTTTTCTTCAGGTTTCCTGCGTCAATTATGGCATTCACTTTGCCGGAAAAAATCCTTTTTATTGCGCTTATTTCATAAATCGGCTCGCTGCCTGATATGTTTGCTGATGTTGCTACAATCGGTTTGCCCAATTTTTTTGTCAAGCTTCTTGCTATATTATTACAAGAAATCCGCAATGCTGTCGTGCCCTTTTTAGCAGGGAAAACGATTGTCGTGTATTTTTTCTTGAGCATCTTTTCCTGATTTTTCCTGATAACCGCATACTTTTTTGCCATTGCAACGCTGGAAACAATCACAGGAAGTTTTTTTGCCTTTGCCCTTTTTTTTATAACGAAAATCTTTCTTACGGCTTTTTTATTGGTGGCATCACAGCCAAGCCCATAAGCTGTCTCCGTGGGGTAAACAATAATTCCGCCTGTTTTCAGAATCGAAACGGCTTCGGTGATTTCGTTTTTGCGAAGGATTATAGTTTTCATAAGAATTAGATGAATTTGATAATTTATAAATTTGTGATTTTGTTTATGTCATCATGTCAAAGGAATTTTAAAGGTTTTCGTATTCTTTTATTGTATGGTGAATCATAAATTAGATCATCGGTTATTTAGTGTGCATCAGGACGATTCTGGTAATCTCTATGTTCATGATAAGGAAGAAGAATTAATTTTCGTGAGAGGGAATATTGGTCACGACAGGTATGATTTGTCGGTGATTATCGATGAAGATAACACGGAGTATTGTGACTGGACATACATGTTTTATCCTGATACGCCTTGCGGTTTTCAGGTTTTGGATGAAATAAGCTTGAAGGAGTGGAATAATCTTGTCAGAAACTATGTCAGGCATAAATGCAAAGGAGAAAAAGTGTTTATTGATTGGTTAAGAAAGGAATTATATCGGCCTTTAAGCGAAATTCTATATGAGTCAAGTTGGATTGCTGAATCGATGCCATGGCCTGATGCCCCTAAAAAATATTGGAAAGACTACGACCGGTCTTGGAAGATTTTTAGGGGAGAACACGATACATGAAAATCTCACCGAGTCTTAATCACCAATTTCTACAATCTTATTCCTTGATTTTTCGCCTTTTATTATTTTTATATTGCTCTTTCTAACGTTAAAAAATTCCGATAAGATTTCTATAACCGCCTTGTTGGCTTTGCCATCAAAAGCAGGTGCTGCCACGCGGACTTTAAGCGTTTCGCCTTCTTCGATAACTTCATTTTTCCTCGCGTTTGGAATTACTTTGATGTGTATTGTTTTTGCCATGAATAGAAATAGATACATGATTTTTAATTCGTAATAGGCTCATTTATTCAACCGAAAGGCATTTAAATATTAGAATATTCTAATATACTATTATGAAAGAGCTGTACGAAATTCATGCTGAAGTATGCAAGGTATTTTCAAATCCTATAAGACTGGAAATTCTGAATCTTTTGCGAGACGAAGAAATGTCGGTTACGGAGCTAATAGAAAAAACAAAATTAAGTCAGGCCAACATTTCCCAGCATTTATCTATTATGAAGTCCAAAGGCATTGTTATTTCAGACAGAAAAGGCAAAAACATCTATTACAGGCTTTCAAACCCGAAAATTGTCAGGGCATTTGATATTATACGGGAAGTTCTGGCTGAGAAATTAAAGGAAAATGGAAAAATTGTCAAAAGGATATGAGATAAATATGAAGGATAAAGATAATATGCCCATAATCATCGCAGTTTTGCTGGCTTTGCTTTTAGTATCCAGCTTCGGCTGGGTTGGCTATAGAATGATGTTCTTTGGGCCAATCTTTATGGTATTGATACTGGTGCTGACAGTTTGGTTAATTGTATCTTTAACTCAGGGGAGTAGAAAATGAAAACAGAAGATTTTGCGTATATTGTTGAAACAGAAAAGAGTTTTGATGAAGCGGTTGTTTCTGTAAGAAGAGCTGTAGAAAATAAAGGAT
>DATDUE010000092.1:0-7543 GCA_035290505.1 archaeon
TTTTTCAACTTTTGTAAATCCCACTAATTTCCCATAACATCCTTATATATTTTTTCATTAAATTAAAAATCCCACCATGTGGGTGTTAAATATGGACGGCAAGAATTTTGAGATGCTCATGGAAACGCTCAGGATCATGGAAAATAACTCTGGCAATATAGAAAATGCAATAGTTCATCTTATTGACAATTTTGAAAAATTTTTAAGTTATGAGCAGAAAAAAGATATATTGAAATAATTCGTAAGGTATGAAAAAATGAAAAGCATAAAAATAAATTCGGAAAAAACACATCCCATTATGGAAAAAGAGAGCTACAGGCAGGCAATAGAAAACTTTCTATTGGGGACAACATTTTAATTCAGTGTTTAAAATTGAAGACGAGAATTTCAGGATTTTGGTGGAAATACTGAAAAAGCTGCAGAAGACAGACTATGCCGGCTCCACAATAGAAAGTGCCATAGTCGAGATACTGGACAGCATAGAAAAAAGTCTCAGTGAAGAGCAAAAACAGGCGCTGATGAAGGAATTTATTCATTACCATAGATTGAGGGAAACGAAAGACAGTGAAGCAAAGAAAAGGTGGGAAGAAGCGCTTTACAGGGAGCAGATAAGCTCGTATATCTTTGATTCCCATTAACCTACTTTCTCTTTATGTTAACTCACAACAGCACTAACCACATATATTTCAAGAAATATTCACTCGCAGATAATAAAGTATTTAAACAAAAAAACAAGATTTGAGGTGCTCGAAAAAAAAATTATCATTTGATGAAAAAAAATCGAATGAACAAACGGGTACAATATAGAATAGGAGGTAAGAACATGAATGTGCCAGACATTAAGGATGACGTTTCTACTTTTCAGGTAGAGCAGGCAAGAATAATGGTGATAGGATGCGGAGGGGGAGGATGCAACACTGTAAACAGGCTAACAGAAATGGGAATACAGGGAGCAAATACCATAGCCGCTAACACGGATGCAAAACACCTTGTCGTGACAAAGGCGCAGAAAAGGATTCTGCTCGGGCGCGAGCTTACGCGTGGTCTCGGTGCAGGAGGATACCCAGATGTCGGTAAAAAAGCCGCTGAAGAAAGCAAGAACGATATAAGGCAGTCCCTACAGGGATGCGACCTTTTGTTTGTAACTTGCGGATTGGGCGGCGGAACAGGAACCGGCTCAGCACCAGTCGTGGCGTACTTGGCCAAGGAGATGGGCGCTATTGTCATAGCAGCGGTGACACTGCCGTTCAAGATAGAAGGCGCAAGATTAATGAAAGCAGAGGAAGGTCTGCAGAAATTGCGCGAAGTTTGCGATACTGTTATCGTCATAGAGAACCAGAAATTGGTCGAATTGGCAGGAAGCAAACCGCTTAAAGAGGCGTTCGGGATTGCAGACAACCTCATTGCAACCATGATAAAGGGCATTACTGAGACAATTTCTGTGCCATCACTCGTTAACTTAGACTACGCTGATGTCCGCACCATAATGAGGGCGGGAGGCGTGGCAACAATAGGCGTTGGCGAATCAGACGGTCAGAACAGGTCTCATGAAGCCATTGAACGCGCACTATCACATCCGCTGCTTGATGTAGACTATTCCGGGGCAAAGGGCGCGCTGATACAGATAATCGGCGGCGAGGACATGAGGCTTGATGAAATCAACACTGTAGGCGAAATGGTTTCACAGCACATGGATCCCGAAGCGCAGGTTATGTGGGGCGCGAGGATTGTTCCGGAGTTCCAGGGAAAGATACAGGTAATAACCATCATCACAGGCGTAAAGTCGCCGTATATCCTTGGAAAAACGATGAAACAGCAATCAGCGAAGAGTAGGGCAAGCGAACTTGGCATTGAAGTTATTGTTTAACTTCTGCCAATGATACTGATACGTCCAGCGAAATCCTATACAGGCAAGAAGACTGAAGTATGAAATACTTCATACGGTATTGCCTTGAAGGGTCCTTGGAGAATTTCCAAGACGGGACGAAATCAGGAAATCATAAGGCCTTTGCTATAAGCGGGCCTTTCAAAGTTTCGGTTGGCAGCAGCAGACCAATTTGAGGTCAGCTGCCGCCGAATCTTTTTTATTTCAAAGTTTCGTTCAAGGCTTTGATAAAAAAAAGAAATCTTTGAAAAAAAATCACGGAGTGATTTTATTTTTTATTTCAAAAATGCGCAATAATTACAAAGGTGAGTCAAGTGAAATTCGTGAAAGTCAAGGAAAGATTGATAAAAAGAAGGTTCTTGGACTGCGAAGTGGTCTGCATGATAGCCGATGTCTATGAATATTCGCAGACAGAAGAGGGCATGCAAGTCAGCATATGCAGGCATATGTGGGTCTATCCTCATCTGGTCGATTTCTGCAAGAATGAAGAGGCTATAAAGGCTTGAATTACATAAACGAAAGTTATGATAATCTGATGGTATATCTAATTGCTCGGCGGCGTATAGATAGTTTTTTATACAACTAAACTTTACAATTTAATATGCAATATAATTACAGAAAATTTATCAAAAACAAATGTGAAAAATGTGGAATATCTGATAAAAGAGTATTATGTGTTCATCACTTAGACAGAAATAGAGATAATAATAAAGAAGAAAATTTGCAAACATTATGTTTTAATTGTCATAGAATAACTCATTTCGAAATAAATACTTCCTTAAAGTACGCAAAACCAGAAATATACGAAGCAGAAGATGGTTTAATTGAAGTAATTTTTCCTAAACCATTAAAAGACAATTTAGCCAATTATTTGATGTTAGTTTTAGGGTATAGACGGGGAAATATGCATTTAGGTGATGGAA
This sequence comes from archaeon, assembly GCA_035290505.1. Taxonomy (GTDB): domain Archaea; phylum Aenigmatarchaeota; class Aenigmatarchaeia; order GW2011-AR5; family DATDUE01; genus DATDUE01. Next base: position 2,809 of record DATDUE010000092.1, read on the forward strand.
AAGGAAAAATTATTGGTTTTAGATGTGCAAAGATTGATTTTGAAGATTTGATTAAAAATGATAAAACAAAAAATGAATTTTAATCGCCGCCTCGCAACTCAAAATCCTTGGATTTGCCCTAACGGGAGATATAATAGCAGTATCACTCAGGCGCCTTCGGTTAATCACGATGTTCATAAACATTTATACTTACCTAACAAAAATTTTTCATTAACACGAAAAACTATTCAAAAAAACGAATCATCTGGCAACTGCTGCTTTATGGCCATGAAAAATAGTTTCAACTATCTTGACAGCAGTTTTTCTTGCATCCAAAATTTCTATTTCGATTGGCTTGCCTTTTTTATTGTAATGCGTAATTATATTTTCCTTCTGCTCGCCAAAATCGGGCTTTTCTTTGCTTAATTTTATCAATAAAATGTCAGTTTCTGGGTCATAGTTATAGTTCATATCTACCACTCCTTATTTCTGTTTTCATTATATAAAATATATTTCTAACCTTTTAAAAACCTCTTTCTAATTATTTTTATGAATCGCAGCAAAAGGCTTCAAATCACAAAAACCGAGAAGAATTCCCTCGTTTACTGGACAAAGTTCGCGAGCCCGTTAAAAGTCACCAGAAACTACCTGACGATATGGCTTACGAAAGCTTGCCCATCGCTGCGGCTCAAGAACTTTCTTCTGAAAGGCACGGGCATCAAAATTGGAAAGTACACAAGAATAGGGCTTGATGTGCAATTTGATGTATTCTTTCCCGAGCTGATAGAAATCGGCAAAAATACAATCATCGGCTATAATACGACCATACTTGTCCATGAATTCCTAATAAAAGAATTCAGGAAGGGGAAGGTAAAAATCGGCGACAACGTGCTGATAGGCGCTAACTGCACTATACTTCCGGGCATAGAGATAGGCGACAATGCAGTAATCGGCGCTATGACACTTGTCAATAAAGATGTGCCTGCCAACTGCTTTGCCGGCGGCGTGCCTGTGAGGGTGATAAAAAGAATAAGGAACAAATATCTAAAGTCTGATAATTAAATGCATCCACCTTTTCGATAAATTTGACCATCAGAATCTATTGCCATTTGGTTTTTGAGGACAAAAGCATTCATTTTCTTGTCAACATCGGCAACTACTGGAATTTCTTTATATTCAACATCAGATGGGTCAGAATTTATATAACTTTGATACATGTCAGTGTTGTGGTCCCAACCCGGTTCGAGATTTATTAAAATACTATGAGCACTCTCTTTATCTACAATAGTTTGATTAAATTTCTCCCCTTTGCTTATGAAAAATGGTGGATTGCAATCTGGCGGATTTGAATAAGTTGGCAAGAAAAATATTATATAGAAAAGCCCTAATAAAACAATAATTCCAATAACCAAATAATGTTTTTTTAGCATATTTAATTAATTTAAAATAACATCTATAAATATTCAAAAATCTTACTTTTTATCTTCCTATACACAACTAGTCTTATGCTGAAAAAATTCTCCGAAAAGATATTCGCGAATAAGAAAATCGTTCTTCTTCTCCTAATCATAAACATCATCGGCTTCTTTTACGGGCTATATTATTATCAGGTGCAGCTGGAAGAAACAAATCCGCTGCTGTGGGTTTTTACTCTTGACTCGCCGCTGCCTGTTTTGCTGTTCGCGGCAATCTGCTTTCTTATTTTGCGAAAAAAAGAGCCGCCGCAACTGCTTATCATTTTCACCATTATTGGCTTAATCAAATACGGTTTTTGGACAGACTTAGCGCTGCTGCTCGAATGGAATTATTTCTTTGGCTTTTCGCCGCTAATAACGTCAATGAATATTCCGCTGCACGCAGGCATGATACTAGAAGGCATTTTACTACTGCCGCTATTAAAAAAAGAAAAACTTATCAGAAACCTGTCAATAGCTGCCGCTTTCTTTCTGGTAAACGATTATCTGGATTATTTTTTTGGAATTGTCACAAGCATACCAGATACATATAAAGGAATTCTTGCTTATGAGGCGTTTTTGTCGACGGTTGTGATAATAGCCACAATTTATGCTTATAAAAAATTTTGCGATAAAAAACAATGATGCTTATAAATCCGGAAAAAGCAATGCCAGAAAAAAAGGAAGAATGCCTCTATCATTTGGGCTATCTGTCAAGGTTTTCCAGCAGCAGACCAGATGCTGCAAGAGAGGATTTGTGGCTTTACAATGCGGCATCTTTTCATTGCGGCATGAATGTTACTCTTAAAGAAAAGCCAGAACTGCCTGAATTCTGCAACCCGTGCAAATATAATTCAGAATGCATAGAAGATTTTAAAGAATACATAAAATGAAGGAAGCCGAAAAGAAGGTTTGAAATATAATTATTAATATTCTTTAATGGGCTCAATGACATATGGCTCAGTATTATTTTTATTTTTTCCTGTTTTTAATTTCTTATACTCCTTGCAGCCTGTGAATTCTGCTGAGCCACATTTCTTTTCTTTTGGCTTTGGAACATATCCCATATTTTGTGCATTTCATGACTATATTTGTACATGGAAATATTTAAAATTCACTTTCCTGTCCTGCACTTCGTGCCGCAAAGGCTTTCTTTTTTTATTTTCTTTGCCTGCAAACCGTGCTTTTCCCTGTAGTCCTTTATGGCGGCGCGCAGGCCGTCTATAGCGAGCAGCGAGCAGTGCATCTTTATCGGCGGAAGACCACCAACAAATTTTGCGACATCATCTTTTGTCAGTTTTTCCGCCTCTTCGAGCGTTTTGCCTTTCGCCAGCATTGTCACAGCAGAAGAAGTTCCTATTGCAGAAACGCAGCCAAAAGTTTCGAAGGAAATTTTTGATATTTTGTTGTTTTTGATTTTCAGATAAAGATACAAAACGTCGCCGCAAAGTGGGTTGCCTACTTTTCCTAAGGCATTATAATTTTTTATGTTACCCATGTTTTTGGGATTGCGAAACAATGACATCAATTTTTTTGAATACATTAGTGATCCTCCTCAAAGCCCTTGGTCGGAAAAAAATCATAATTCTCCTTGAACGGAGACATTTTTCTTAAATCTTTTACAATCGACGGCAGAATTTTTGAAACATATTTCACGTCGCTGTTTTTGCTGTGCCTGCCCAAAGTAAGCCGCAGCGAGCCATGTGCCTCTTCGTGCTTTAATCCTATAGCCAGCAAAACATGGCTTGGCTCCAATGATTTTGACGAACATGCTGAGCCTGTTGAAGCAGCCACTTCTTTTTCGTCAAGCATCATTATCAATGCCTCGCCTTCTATGAACTTGAACGCAAAGTGCGCGTTGTTTGGCAGCCTCTTTTTAGGATGGCCGTTCAAGCAGCTGTTCTCTATCTTCAGTGTATTTTTTATCAGCTTATTTCTCATTGCTGACAATCTCCTCGCTTCTTTAATCATTTCTTTTTTTGCTATTTCTACTGCTTTTGCGAAACCGACAATGCCCGGAACATTCTCTGTGCTGCCACGTAAGCCAAATTCCTGCCCGCCGCCATGAATAAGCGGCGTTAATTTTACGCCACGACGCACATAAAGCAAACCAACACCCTTTGGCCCATAGAGCTTGTGCGCCGACGCTGTCAGCAAATCTACATTTTTTATATCAATCTTTATTGAGCCAAAAGCCTGCACGGCGTCTGTGTGAAACAGCACGCCCCTTTCCCTGCATATTTTTCCTATCTCATTTATCGGCTCTATCGTCCCTATTTCATTGTTCGCAGCCATGACAGAAACGAGCGCGGTGTCCTTTCTTATCGCTTTTCTGACATTCTCTGGATCAACCAAACCATGACTGTCAACAGGCAGATATGTTACATCAAAACCCTGTGTTTCAAGCCATTTGCATAAATTCATTATGCAGCTGTGCTCAATTTTTGTCGTGACTATGTGCTTTTTCTTGCTGGCGAAAGCAATGCCCTTGAATGCGAAGTTGTTTGATTCTGTGCCACCAGAAGTGAAAATTATTTCCTTTGCTTCGGCGCCGAGAAATTTTGCAATCATATCCCTTGAGCTGTCCATTGCTTTTTTTGCTTCCTGCCCGAAAGAATGCAAGGAAGATGCATTGCCTAATTTTTTTGAAAAATACGGCTTCATGGCAGCAAATACTCTTTTATCCATTGGCGACGTAGCCGCATAGTCCATATAGATTTTTTTCATAAACTCACCTTTTGAAAAGCCTCTTGTCTATTTTTTCGTAGTCTTTCACGTATTCAACTTTGCAATTATCGCAGCTGCTGCACTCGCCAGCATGCTCCTCGCAAAGCGATATTTTTATCGTGCTTATCTTATGACACACACTTGACTGCGAAGCGGGCGATCCGCAAACCATGCAACGCATTTTTTTCACTCCAATTTTCTAAATATTATTTACAGTGATGACAGATATAATCCTTGAATATGCCTTCAAAAGTATGGCAAAACTCTATGCAGTTGTCGCTCATTATTTTTTTGCCTTTGCTGGTGAGCGAGTATATTATTTTTCTTTTGCCTTTTTTGCTTTTTATAAGATTGAGCTCTTCAAGCCTCTGCAAAGCAGGATACAAAGTGCCCTGCGTGATTTTTGTCTTCTTTATTTCGTTTAGATTCTTCATCAGTTCATAGCCATGCGTATCTTTTCTATTCAAAAGCCAGAGAATCTGCATCTGCAGGATGCCCAAGTCTATATATCCGATATGTCTGTTGCCCGACATATCGGTAAATATACATAGTCAGTTATTTAAAGATTTTTCCGG
>DATDUE010000093.1:0-4492 GCA_035290505.1 archaeon
AGAAAAAGGATTTTCTTCGAGGAACTGATGATTGTGGAAGCCCGAAATTAGGCGTTTTTGGCGTAACCTTTTCTACAATCATTTTAGTAATTACTAATATGTGACAAATTATCTAAATCTTTAAATACTGACTAAGTGCTAATAAGTAACTATTATAAGGTGACAAAATATGAGAATGAGAAAAAGCGAGAAATTTCCTGAAGCGATAAAGAAATTTGTTGTAGCTACAGACGGAACCTATCTCGGAAGGGTAAAAGAAAGAAGCTCTCAGGAATACAGGGAAAAGGATGCTGAACTGAACAGAGAGCTGGCAAAGGAATACGCTAGATTTTAGTTTTTTCTTTTTTTTCCTATATTTTTCTTTGAGATGGTTTTATGAAAGAATACGCAAAAAACATAATGAGAGGAGTGGCTGGCATCGGCGTAGGCTTGCTTTTAACCTACGGGGTGCGAATCTGCGATAAGGCAAAATATCCGATTCATATTGAAAACCAGCCTAAAATACAAATTCAGGTGAAAAACACGCAGAAAATTGATGACGAATACACGCCCGAAGAGAAAAAGTATATGGAATCGCTTGTCGCAGAGCAGATAGGCAATTTTCAGAAAAGGTATATCAAGGGAAAATTGAATTTAAGGAAACTTATTGATACTGTCTCAAATTATTCAAAAGATATCGAGGAAGGGTGCAGGAAATATGATATCCCTGAGGACATTGCCTATGGGTTATTTACATTGGAAAACGGCGGCGATATTGATAACAGGTCAAAACGCGGCTGCGTCGGCTTGGGACAAATAAGTTTTCTTGTCGGCAGGCATTACGGCATTGTCAAAACAAAAAAAATTCATAAAAAGGAAAAAATTATTGAGGATGGAAGAAACGACCCTAAAAAGAACATGGATGTCAGCCTTCATTACCTTAGCGACCTGTACGGCAAATATGGCGACTGGGCGCTGGCTGTGCAGGCATATCAGTCAGGCGAAGGAAATATCAATAAGTCAATAAAGAGATATTTGCATAGCAAGGGAAAGAAAGTGAGAATAGTAAATAAAAATATTATTGACAAATATAATATTGAATGGCCTGATATCATGAGAAACCGTCATGCAACAAAGCATTACACGAATAAATTAAACGGCGGAATAAATTATGTGCCAAAAGTTCTGGCAATGGCTGAATATTATAAGAATCAACAGATTGTAGAGAGGTGAAAAAAGTGAATTCATACGAAAAAGCGGGAAATTTAGCCGTTGAATTAGGCAAAACAGCTTCGGCGCTGAAAAAGGAAGGATATTCAGAAATGGCGGAAAATTACGAAAAATTGTCAATGGCAATTCTAAGAACAATGCTGAAAAAAAGCAAAGATTATGCGAGCGGCGTGACAGGCAAAGAGCTTGCGACTGCCTACAAAAACGATTTTGACGATAATATTGCAGTAATGTCTAGGCTTTCTGAAAGCAGAAACAAAAACCTTGACAAAGTCATGAAAAACAGGCTTGAATACTGCAGAGGGATTTTGGGGTAATGAAAAATATGGACGAAAAAAAATATTATAGCATCTTGAAGGAAAAAATGAACGACCCTTCTGAAAATCCAGAAGAGTTGTTCAAGGACCACCTGCATTACATGATTAAAAAAAGGAGCAGGACGCTCACAAAGTTGTTTGCAAAACACAGGGATAAAATAAATGTTGCCATATACGAAAATCCCGACGTTCTTGGCACATATATAAATAATAAAATAGACATCAATAAAGGCGCAATAAAAGAGCCGGAAGATATTTACAGGGCTATAATCACGGCCTTTCATGAAATAGGGCATATGATAGACAAAAAATCCAAGTATTATTTCCAAACGGAATTCAGGGCAAGGAGATTCGCGTATAAGTGTGCCAAAAAGCTGGGAGAGCCTTATTCATATCTTATAAGTGCTATGACAAAAGCCGCGGGAAAAAATGACATCAACGCTTTTGGCGAGGAATTCAAGGAATTATATTCAAATCAAATAGGAAAATTTAAGACGGGTGCTTGATTATGAGCCTGCACAGGCAGTTTCTGCTTGATTTCATTCAGCCTGCTGCTGTACTTTTCCATTCTTATTTTGTATACAAAGCCCGAAAGATTGCCTTCCTTAAATCTTTCTGTCTGCGACTTCTTCATCAGTGCCTCTTCCTCTGTCTTTAGTTTTTTATCCTGTTTTTAATCCTTTTCTTCTTTATTCTTTTCCAAGAAATTAATGAAGCAGTAATAACGATGGCAAAGAATAAACATCAAAGTTAACCAAATGGTTAACTTTTTAAACATTGGGAAGCATATGGTTTTAATGGAAACGGCAACTGAAAAAATGACAAGGCTGCTGCTGCTTTACCCGGAAAAAAGGTGGAAGCAGGCTGAGCTGGCTGAAAGGGCCGGGTGCTCAAAAGCATTTGCATCAAAATTCACGAAAAAAATGGTAGCCGAAGGCATTTTGGCAAGGCCAAAGCCGCAGGAAATCATGCTGCTGGGCGGCACAAAGCTTCTAAATGCATGGTGCTCCATGAGAAAGCTTCCAAAGCCGATTTATATAAAGACAAATCTCTCAAAGCCTCAGATAGAGAAAATGCTCAAAAAAGAAAAGGGCTGCTGCCTGACGCTGTTTTCAGCCGCGTGGCACAGGATAAAATTTATGAAGACGGAAAGAATAGAAGCCTATGTGGAAAAAAGCAAAGCAAAAAAATTCATAAAAAAATTCGGATTAGCCACAAAAAATCCAACTAATTTTATTATATTCCCCTCAGATAGCCATGTTTTTGAAAATTCTGAAAAAATAAGCGGCATATGCCTTGTCAATATTGTCCAGAATTATGCCGATTTGATTTCATCCGGCGGCACAGGCATGAGGGTTGCATACGAGCTTGGCAAAAAATATAATTTGAGGGGCGTTTAGATGGACATTTATGGCAAAAGCTTTGAAATCCTGAAAAAAATAATTGCCTCTGAAAAGAAATATAGCTATAAAATTTTTCTTTTGGGTGGGTGGGCTGTCTGGCTATATAATCCGTATATGAAATCAAAAGATATAGATTTTATAGTTGAGAAAAAGCATTTTTGGAAATTCAGAAATTTCGTAGAAAGCATTGGCTTCAGAGAAACAGCAAAAGTCCTTCAAAAGCACGGTTTTTCAATGATGTTTGAAGGCGACAAAATAGAGCTAGATGTTTATACGGAAAAAATAGGAAAATGGCCTGTAAATGAGCTGATAGATGATTTTTGCCAGATAAAAGTCATGACGGTTTTATCGCCGACAAAGCTGTTCATGCTGAAATCCTTTACATCTCTTGAAAGGCATGGTACAGCCAAAGGGGAAAAAGACATGTCTGATTTGGTTGCACTTATGGATGCGCAGTATGATAAAATTGATTATGATTTTATAAAAAACCAGGTTGATTTGCAGACAGTTTTTTCCGTTATATTTCCTAATTTTCAGCTTACCTCAAAAATCTATCCAATCAGCATTAAGAAATACAAGGAAATTACATCATATCTGAAAAAATCTGGATTTAAATAGAAGGTGCTTTTTATGCCCATCAACGCCACAGTCGAATACTTTAAAGCCGAGGCAAAGTTCCATAAAGCGAAAAATAACGAGGAGAAGATAGCTGCCCTCGAGGAAATGATTAGGGAGCTGCCAAAGCACAAGGGCGCCGAGCACGTGCTTGCGCAGCTGAGAGCGAAGCTTGCCAAATTAAAAAAAGAGGGAAGGAACGTGAAGCGCGGCGGACGAAAGATTGGTATCCCCAAGGAGGGCGAGGCGCAGGTGTGCATTTTAGGGCTTACGAATTCGGGAAAATCTTCCTTGCTTAACGCTCTGACGAACGTAAAGGCCGAAGTCGGGCATCATCACTATACAACGACAAAACCTGAAATCGGAATGATGGATTATAAAGGAGTGAAAATCCAGCTTGTTGAAATACCTTCCACATTCCTTCCTGAATACATGGGCACATGCCGCACAGCCGATGCTGTGCTTATTTTATACAAAAATGAACTGGAAAAAGTAAAAGTTGATGAAATAGTAAAAGGCAATTTTATTCACACGAAATGCGTCTATGCCGATGCATTTGGTGAAGAGCCTAAACAGATAAAAGAAAAAATCTGGGCTGCGCTCGGGCTGATGGTTGTATATACAAAAGACAAAAAGCACGTTTCTCCGATGGCTTTAAGAAAAGGCGCGAACGTCCGCGACTTCGCCCTGCGCGTGCACAAGGACTTCGTGAAGGACTTTCGTTTTGCCATATTGCTGAGAGGCAAGATGAAGAAGCAGATTGGCATTAACTACATTCTTGAGGATGGTGATGTGGTGGAAGTTTATCTGAAGTGAGATTTTTATTCAAACCATTCTGCATATATATCTTTTCTCATCTTTTCTGAACTCTTTATGACATCCTTAAGTTTCATTTTGCTTTTTTTCATACCTTCGCAGAATACTTTACTCGCCTCAAGAATCTTTTCT
>DATDUE010000094.1:0-6986 GCA_035290505.1 archaeon
CTCTGCGGCAGTGCGTAAAACATGCCAGGATTAATGCGGCTCGGCACGATGTAATCACGCGCTCCCTCTGGCGTCGGCTTCACCAAAATAGGCGTTTCGATTTCAATGAATCCCTGCGCTGTCAGGTAGTTTCGTACAGCCATATTGAATTTATGCCTGAATAAAAGGTTTTTCTGCATTGACGGCCTGCGCAAATCAAGATACCTGTATTTTAATCTTACTTCATCATTGGCTGTTATCCTGTCGTCTATCTCTATCGGCAGCGTCTCTGATTCGGCAAGGATTTTTAATTCCTCACATCGGACTTCTATTTTTCCTGTTTTGATTTTCTTGTTTTCAGTGCCTTTTTTTCTTTCTTTGACAGTGCCTGATATCTCGACAACATATTCATTTCTTAATTTATGGGCATCTTTTATTTTTTCGCCCATCACAACCTGCGTGATGCCGTAGCGATCTCTTAAATCAATGAAAATAACCCCGCCATGGTCGCGCCTTGCATGAACCCAGCCATCAAGAACGGCTTTCTTTCCTTTGTCCTTTTCTGTCAATTCTCCGCATGTGTGAGTTCTGATAAAAACACCTCAGAGGTTATAGAAAATAGTCCAGACTATGAACCAGACAAAAAGGAAAATAACAACAGCATTCCCAAACCACCATTTCTTATCGTTAGTTATTTTCCACATTTTTTTTGCTATATAGTTTATTATAGCCATGGCTATTATCGCCAGAGCAAGATTTACCAAAGGCACATTAATTATAAATGAAACATAACCTATAATCGCACCCACAACTGTATTCAGCAGCACAGTCCTCAAATCCAGGTCAAAATATTTTTTTAGCTTTTCTCTCATAAAAATCCATCTAATTTTTTTTGTTCTTTTAATTTTTTAAGCTCTTCAGCAGTAACCCATGTTTTTCTTACTATGTCTGGGAACTCTTTATTCTTTTTAATCCAATCCTTTAAAAACCTGATTGTTCTTTCATCAGACGTATAGCCGGAGCCAAAAAAACCGTATTTCTTGTGCAGTTTTTTTATTTCTTTATCCCGCTCGACTTTCGCGATTATAGAAGCTGCTGAAACGACAGGATATTTCCTGTCGGCAAAATTCTCCGCCACGATTTTCGTGCCGTTTATGCCGGAGAGAATTTTCTTTTCAAATTTTTTTGTGTTTTTCTCTGGTGAATCAATATAAACGCAGTCTGGATTCATTTTATTTATCAAAAATTGCATGTTTTCTATCTCTATTTTGTTGAGGTTTATCGAGCTTCGCAAAGCATCTATCTGCGCTGCGCTTATTTTTATGACTTCAAATTTGGCTATTTTTTTCAGCTTTTTTGCTATATGCTCTCTTTTTTTTTCTGTAAGCATTTTCGAGTCCTTTGCGCCTGCTTTTTTTAATTCATTCAATTTGTCTTTTTCGATTAAACAGCCGCACAGCACCATCGGGCCGATGACAGGACCTCTACCCGCTTCATCAATACCCAAAACTTTCATAGATAGAGTATTTTTGCATAGTTTTATAAATGTGTTTGCAAAATACTTTGTTCATAGCGGAGTGGAGCAGCCTGGAGCCGTATGACATATTGAAGATATGTCTTGCGATTGTTTGCTCGTCGGGCCCATAACCCGAAAGCAAAAATACCATGTTTTTGCCGGGAAGGTCGGTGGTTCAAATCCACCCTCCGCTACTATTTTTTTCTTTATAAATTTTGCCCGCTATTTTTATTGATGTTATCCAGCGACGACAAAAAATTTCTTTTGGCTTTGGCTCGCGAAACAATAGAAAAATTCGCGCGCAATGAAAAAATAGAAAAGCCCACAAAATATCCAGAAGTGCTCAACCAAAATCATGGAGTATTCTGTACGCTAACAAAAAATGGAAATTTGCGCGGATGCATCGGAATGCCCTATCCTGCTATGCCACTAATAAAATCATTGATTTCATCTGCCTGCTCGGCTTGTGAAGACAGTAGGTTCAGGCCGCTACGCGAAGCGGAATTAAAAGAAATAAAAATTGAGCTATCTGTTTTGACTGAGCCGAATCTTATTGAAGCAAAAGGCGATGCAATAATAAAAAGCATAAAAATCGGCGAAGACGGGCTGATTATCCATTATGGTCCTTATTCAGGATTGCTGCTGCCGCAGGTCGCGGCAGAACATAAATGGAGCGCAGAGAAGTTTCTGGATAATCTTTGCATAAAAGCCGGGCTTGCCGAGGGAATGTGGCGCGACCCGCGGGCAGTTATTTACAAGTTTCAGGCAGATGTTTTTTCTGAATAACTGCTTATAAACCTTATCAGACAATTCTATTTTCATGCAAGTCGATATATTAGAAAAGGCAAAAAAAATACTCAAGGAGCCTGTCTGCGACAATTGTCTTGGTCGTCAGTTCGGCCAATTGTTAAGCGGGTATGATAACACGCAAAGAGGCAAAATGCTCCGTACAATTGTTGCGATGAGCGCCGACGAGGAAAAAGGCAAAAGCGATTTGGAAATGAGAAATTTTTCTGATTATAAATTTCACAATTTAGTTGAGGGCGCAGCCGAAAAGAAAAAATGCTCTGTTTGCGATGGCTTTTTTTCCGAAATTGAGAAATACGCGGGAAAAATAATCAAGAAAGCGGGAAAAATAGATTTTTTCACATTCTTGATCGGCACAAGGCTTTCCCATTTTCTTTCTGAAAAGGAAGAAAAGCTTTGGGAGCGCGTTGGTATTGACTATTGCGAGCCGCTGAAAGCGGAAATAAACAGGGAAATCGGAAAAATATTGGAAAAGAAGCTCGGAAAAAAATTCAACCCAAAGAACCCTGACGTAAGCTTTATTATTGACATAGAAAACAAAAAAGCCCTTATAGAAATAAACCCTCTGTTCATTTACGGCGAATACCAGAAGCTTGTGAGGGGCATACCGCAGACAAAGTGGCCTGGCAGGAAATACAGGACTTCTGTCGAGCAGATAATAGCAAAGCCGCTTATGGCCGCTTCACTCGGAAAAACACACAAATTTCATGGGCTCGGCCGCGAGGATATTGATGCCCGCTGCCTCGGCTGGCGGCCGTTCGTGCTGGAAATAGCAAAGCCGAAGAAAAGGAACATTTATTTGAAAAAACTGGCAAAGAAAATCGACAAAAGAGTAAAGGTAAGGGCAATAAGGTTTTCCAACACAAATGAAGTCGTAGCTGTCAAGGAAAAAAAGTCAGACAAGACCTACAGGGCATTGGTTGTCTGTGAAGAAAAAATAAATAAAAATGAAATAAAAAAACTAAAAAATTTAATAGGTGAAATAAGGCAGCGGACGCCCGAAAGGGTATTGCACCGCAGGGCTAATAAAACGAGAAAGAGAAAGGTAAAGGAAATAAAAGCGGTAAAAAAGGGTAAAAAAATGTTTTTGCTTACTGTTCGTTGCGAAGGAGGCTTGTATGTGAAAGAGCTGATAAGCGGCGATTCCGGTCGCACCCAACCGAGCGTTTCGTCTATATTAAATAAGCAGTGCAGATGCAAAGAGCTTGACGTGATAAATATACACGTTTAAATTTTTGGGTATGCATAATTTATTATGCCAGAAGAAATCAAGCCTAAATATTCAGAAGAAGAAATACTTGAATGGGCTGAAAAAAACCTTCCTCATTTAAAAAAAATGAATGACGAGCGCTGCAGAGTAGCGGGAATAAATTCTCCTCAGGACAAGCCATTGCCTTATACTCTTGAATTAATAAGAACATGGTATATGGGAACAAAAGAAAAAATAAAAACTTATATCAAAGAAATATAACTTTTTAAGCCTTGTCCCCAATATCTTTGCTGATATTATTTAATTATAAGGGATGTATTATGGTGCAAAAATCATACGGAAAAATGAGGGGCACGAGAAAAAAGATGAAGTCAATAGGAAAGCAGCCAATAACAAGGTATCTGAAAAAATTTGATGTCGGCGAGACAGTCCACATAAATATTATTTCAAGCAGCAGCTACCCGCACCCGAAATTTCAGGGGATGATTGGAAAAATAATCGAGAAGCGCGGCAGCAGCTATGCTGTTTTGGTCAGGGATGGCAACATGGAAAAAAAGGTCTTTTTGAGGCCCGAGCATATTAAAAGGTGAATATTGAAAAATAATAAATAAGATAAGTCTGAAAGATTATCTGTTCTTTTGGATGGATACAGACTTTTCTTACAAGAAAAGGATGTATAAAGGGATGTATATGGAGATAACAAACGAAGAAATCGTGAGCATGCCGGAAGCGAAACAAATAATGGAAAAGCGCAAGAAAGATAAAGAAATGGTATACGAGCAGAAGATATGCTACGATTACTTGGAAAAAGTGTGCTATTTGACACCAGCACAGTTCCAGAGCTTTGTAGAGGAACTAAGCAAGATAGCTATCATGAAGCCGAGATATATAGCGCTTATTGTTAATATAATGCCTGACACAGAAGAAGAGGTGGAGATGCTGTTCAGCAAGGAAAGAACAAACCTGAAAAAAGAGGAAATAAAGCAGATTGTTGAGATTGTAAACAGGCATAAAAAGTGATTTTTTCTCTGGGGGATTTGAAAAATCAGTGTTTTTAAGCATTTTTATCAATAGAATACTCAATGAAAATCTATAGTGATATTCATGAAAGAAGAAAATTGCATAGTCTTAGATTTTTTAGCAAGCGGCTACGCCGATCGACGCCGCTCGGAATCAATAGCCCAGGCTATCGGCACCTCTTTCTTCTCATTGCTTGAAGTCATACCGCGCGAAGGCATTTCTTTGAAAACGGGTGATGAAGCCTATATAGGCGACGGCAAAAGGGATAAAGTGAGGTTTATCCGCGGGCAGATTGATTTTTCTCACCTCACAAACCTCGCGCAGTCAGAGCTGCCGCAGGTGGTGGAAGATATTATAAAAAAGAATGAGCAGCGCTTTGTGGAATTCTTCAACAAGTCAGGCATGATTAGCCTGCGAATGCACCAGTTGCAATTACTGCCAGGCATAGGAAAAAAGCATTTATTGGATATACTGGATGAAAGGAAGAAAAAGCCGTTTGAAAGCTTTGCCGATATAACAGAAAGGGGGAAACTTCCCGACCCCATGAAAGCTGTTGTTCATCGCGTGATGGACGAATTGAAAGGCAGTGAAAAATATTACCTGTTTGTGAGGCATAGAAAAATCGAGGAAAGGTATTATAGTTAAACAAGAAAATGACATCCCCTTTGTCACTATGCGATGTCAATTTGAATTCAATTGTGTGTGAGAAATTCAAAAGTAATACCGGTATGATAAGGGTATCATTTCTTATTTTTTAACAAGAATTTTTTTCTTGAAATTGTTTTCTTTTGTGATGAATTAAAAAATAAAAATATCAGGAATGCCGCTGCCAGCAAAACAACAACCTGCCACATAGCAAATTCTGGCAATGCCTCTGCGAAGATGTAAAGCGTGCCTGTTTCCCTGAATTCAGAATTACCTGCCTGCGCAATATAAGATTCATCTTCTGTAGATAAAACGAATTCTATAGGGTATATTCCTGCCCTGACAGCCTGCTCCAGCATCACGCCCACTGAAGCCGAACTTTCGTTGCGCACCAAATATGTGAAATTGTCGTCACGGCCTGTTATATTAAATCTCACCCAGTCAAGAGGGTAATTTTCAGAGTTTGTTGTGCTCATCCTGAACTCAAAACCTGCGCTTACGGAAAGGGGATTCCAGAATGTTACATTGAACATTTTTTTGTTCATTTCGCCAAGCGTAGCGCGGTATTCTATAGGGTCGACAGTCACCCTTGGGTTGCAGTTCAGGTAGAAATCAAAGCGAGTTATGCCTTTAAGCCCCCTTCCATCAGTTACTTTTATCTCAACATAGCTGTAATCGTTGCATGGAAGCCCGCTTGTGGATTCATGCAAAATAAATGCTCTCTCAAAATTGTCCCAGTAAGCGTTGCTGTATGAGGTTTTGTCGCTTCTTTTGTAAGTGACATTGCAGTTGTTTTCATTGCAGTCAAAACTGCTTCCTGAATTATTGGAATTCATATATGCGCCTATTTTCAGTATCAGCGGCATGGTCTTTGTCAGGTTTGGCACGCCAGATTCAATTTCAGACGCCCACAATCCAATGCCTTTTTGAAGCACAGCCATGCTCAGCTCAAAATAGTCATTTGTTATGGAATAGGGGCTGCATAATGCGTCCCAAACACCTAATGAGTCATTGAAAAATATGCAATATTCCGTATTAGTTTCAATGCCGCCTGCTGTTATTGCGCAGAGCCACCATCCGTCATAATAGCTCCCGCTTATTTTGTTCATTGTACAAAGAGGTGGCTGCTTAATGCATCCATTTGCATTTGCGCCGTTCGCGTCGCAGACCAAAACCGTGCTTATTCCATTTGTATCATTTAGATGCACTGTCAGATTGAGTTGCCCGCCAACAGGCACGATAACTGGCGGTATATCTGGCGTTATAACAACCGTGCCAGGAGGGATTTCTGGCGGCGGCTCTGTTATATTATCTGGCGGAATTTCAGGAGGCAGGTTTATCGTGTAATTTGTCCTGTTGAAGTTCATGAAATTGCGGTAGCTCACCTCGGCCGTGACAATGGAACGGTATGTATAAGTGTTGATAGGCACAGCCCATTTTTTGTTTGTGTTGTCCCAGTTATATTCACTTCTGGGTATTGGTTTTTCATGCACTCTTACTGTGATATTGAAATCAGCATCATTTTCAGTGCAGTTGATTTCAGTATCAGGCTCTGTCAGCTTGAATATGAATTTGCAGGAAACCGTGGCAGCTATTGTATCCCTGAAGTCCGGCTCGTAATCAGACAGGGTTAATGTTATGGGGAATTCTATATTTTCGGCATCAAACGCAAAATCAAACGAGCCTGCTGCTTCCTTGATTGAAAGGAATTCGTTTGAATTGGGGTCCTGCTTGAGCGACGCTTCTTTTGCAGCTATGGCCCTTCCCTGGCAGTTGAAGTCAACAGAAGGTATGACCCAGTCAGAGCAC
>DATDUE010000095.1:0-2176 GCA_035290505.1 archaeon
TTCCCTTCAGATATTTTTTTCTTCCTTTTTATTCATACGTTTCTGCATTGATATGGGGTGCTCGTTCCCTAACCAAAGAATTAATATATTTCAGCATTCCATCCAAATCGCTCATTTATTTTTTGTAATAGCGAAAATTAACATGGTAGGGAATAAGATTTGAGTTTAGCTGTTGTACAGTCCATTCTGCCTTTACATCTGTCCTTTTCAGCATTTCATCCCTTTTTTCAAGGATTTCCCTCATTTTCGGCTCGTAATCAGGAAATTCCGGGTCAGCCATGTGATAATCAGGCGAGTTATAAAATTCTACAGCTATAGACGCAAATTCTTCTTCCAGCTCAAAAATTTTTTCTTTTCTTTTTTTGTCAAGCCTGTTGAAAAGGCAGTCTCTGTATGTAGTTACTACGATATCTTCATGTGTATTTTCATGTTCATATTCAGTCTCACGGCGATCAAACTAGTCGCATCCAGATAAACTCAAAGCTGCCCCTGCCAAAGAATATGTACCTATTTTAAAGAATTCTCTCCTGTCCATTTTTTTAAGTTATCCGAAAAATATTTAAATTACAGATTCTGCTATTTCGTCTTCGCCGTATAAACGCCGTCCCATTTCTCAGGCGGCTTTTTCTTTAATTGATTGCATCTTTCAATGAAGACAACAGAAGGCTTGTCATTGGCTTTCCTGAACTCTTTCATGGCTTCGCCCCATTTGCTTTTCCTGTACAAAGAAAGACCCTTCTCAAAATGACTTATTGATTCGCTTTTTTCGTCCAGCAATTCATAAATTCGCACAGGCTTTTCTTTTCCTTTTACCTTGATTAAATCCAGCTCGCGGAAAGCAAAGCCTTTTGCCTGCTTTGCTGTTTCTTCACCTATAATTATTGTTGTGCCGTATTCCTTGTTCAAGCCTTCAAAGCGAGAGGCAATATTCACAGAATCGCCTATTACTGTGTAGTTTATCCTTTTCGCCGAGCCCATGTTACCCACGACTGCCTCGCCTGTGTTGATGCCTATGCCAATTTTTATTTCTAATTTCATTTCATCCAGTTTCTTTTTCATCGCCAAAGCCGCTTCGCATGCGAGCGCTGCATGGCTTTTTTCCTCAATCGGCGCGCCCCAGAAAGCCATGATGGCATCGCCTATGTATTTGTCCACGACACCTTTTTTCTCAAGAATTATGTCTGTCATCGCTGTCAGGTATGTATTGAGCAGTTCTACAATCTGCTCAGGCTTTAATTTTTCTGACAAAGAAGTGAAGCCCCTTATGTCAGAAAACAATATCGTAATTTCTTTCTTCTCGCCTTTTAATTCTATTTTTTCCATTTTCAATATCTCATCCACGACTTCTTTGGAAACATACTTGCCGAATATGTTTGTTATGTGCTTTTTCTGCTTTTTTTCCGTGGAATAAAAAACAGCCACGTTTGCTATGTAAGCTAAAAATAGCATGGCCAGCGCATTCAGGACATTGAGAATTATTCCTGCATCAAACAAAACAGCGGCGATAATCATATATAAAATAGCCAAAACCACGACAATGACTGCGGAATAAATCATCTTTGTTTTGTGCATCAAAGCCCATACAAGCAATGAAACAAGCAACATAATAAGAATCGTGCTTGCCATATCTTGTTTTGCCAAGCCTTTGCCGAAAAGCATTGTCTGAAACGCGCTTGCATGAACATTCACACCAGGCAAAATGCCTATGGGAGTTGCTAATTCATCATGCAGGTCTTTTGCCGTGGCTCCTACAAAAATAATTTTTCCGTCAAAAAATGACTCATTCTTTTCTAATATATCAGAAAAGGAAATGCTTTCTGCAGAGAAAAAATTTATCAGCATTTTCTCGTCGCTGCTTTTGTTTGCGTATTTTTCCAGAATATTTGCAGCAAACGCCTTTTCATCGCCTTTTTTCGTGATAATTGAACGAGCCACGCCATCATTATCCAAAAAAATGTTCGTAAAGCCGTGCTGCGCATTGAATATTGGCTTAAGCAGAGCGCCATCAGAAAACTCGCTCGCAAGCACGATGTTTTCTTTTTCTATGATTTTTTTCAATGCATCATCCTTGTCGGATTTCTCAAAAAATGAAACATCTATAGCAATAACCTTTGCCTTTTGCATTTTTTCAAGATATGGAACATAAGCGTCACGATTCCAAGGCCAGCGGCCGATG